>JAUUZM010000246.1 GCA_030589965.1 Bacteroides sp. | reverse complement strand
CAGACCGAGACTTGCAGACCGGACAGTAATGTTAAAATATACTTATACCTTCCGTTTTTAATGCAAAAGCTGTACTTTGAATACCGTTAATTGTATGGAAATGATTTTTGATGATTATTCATATCTGGTTCATGGTGACAAGTTGCCTGAAGTTGAATTCCTTTCGCTCGATAAAGGCCAGGCTTATCGTGTTAAAAGGGGACATACAGTTCTATTGAGTTTTTTTATCATTAACTGCAAACACTGTAAACATATGCTGGAGTATCTCCAGGAAGAGATATGGCCTGATTTTCAGGCAAGTCGCAGACTCCTGTTAGTTGTGGGTCGTGGACATACACCGGAAGAACTTCGAGATTTCAGGGATACCGGTAATTACATTCTACCATTTGCCGCCGATCCGGAGCGGAAGAATTATGATCTTTTTGCTGAGAAGAAAGTACCACGAAACTACCTGTTTAATCCACTGGGACAGTTGATCTACCAGACCCGGGGCTTTGACCTTGATCAGATGTCAACCCTGCAATTACTATTACAGGATCTGGATGGGGAATAAGAATTCAGCAGGCACAGAGTGATTTCTTTTTCTTATTTTTGAGAGAAATACATCTCATGTTTTCCAGACCAAAATCATTCAGTATCCTCTATGGTATCCAGCGCAGCTTTCTGACCCTGTTCTACCTTGTCAGTATTATTGCCGTTTTCTGGGTATTGTTTTACCTCCTTCATGAAGTTCTGGATATGGGGGGATCAGTAATTATTCCTGTGTCCATAGGGTATCTTGTGGTTGCAGTTTTGGTCTACAGCCTGATTCAGGTGATAAGTTATATTCCAGCAAATCTGGCCGGGGCATTTGATCCGGTAAAGAACGGAATTGCTGAAGGCAGCATTTCCACCCCATCAGACCTTTCCAAAGCTCTTGCAGATTTTATGTGCGCATTTTTCAATTTTGCTTTTTTCGACATTGAATATGCAATGGTACAGATTCCGGGTAATGAACCTGTAACTTCCGCCAATCTTGAAATCAAAGATCCTGGATTTAATCCTGATGAACTGGAAAGATTCACGCTTTCCCTGGACAAAACTGCTTATTTCAGGAAAATTGAAACAAATTCTGGATTTTTGCATTTTTACCTGATACCCATGATATTTGGTGACAGACGCATCGGGTACATTGCGATTGGCAGCCGGCAGAAACTTTGGAAAATATTTGTCCAACTTCTAAACGAGTTTGAAAATGATTATGTTGACGATCAGGTAATACACATTCTGGACCGGCAGAAAAAATAATGAATATCAGCCTTTCCATAGTATTAATGATCCTCAGCTGCCTGGTCATCTGGCGTTCTGCAGCCGGTTTTGAAATCGCTTCCGATTTTCTTGGCAGAAAATTGACTCATGGGGTAAAAGGAGCAACCATCAATGCAATCGCCAGTTCCATGCCCGAGTTCCTGAGTACCTTCTTTTTTCTGTTTTACCTGAAGGATGTTAATGGGTTTAGCGGTGGACTGGGAATCACTGCCGGGAGTTCTATTTTTAATCTCCTGGTTATTCCAGCAGCAGTCATCATGGTTGTTACTTTTAAGAATCCGAAAAAGGCCATAGAGATAAGCAGAAAGGTTCTTAGGAGAGATGGATTTGCTCTGATTGGGACTATACTCGTCCTTGTATTTGTGATCGACCAAAAGGTACTTAGACCACTGCATGGTCTCATCCTTGTGATGACATATCTAATTTACCTGGTATATATGTTCCGGGACTTGAAAAGGAATACCGGTATAAATGATGAAGTTGTGACTGTTGTCAGAGAAATTCCTGATCAGACTGTTCTGGTGAAGATACTAACCCTGAGATTGGAATGCCTTGTCATTGGAAAAAGAGAACTCAGTAATGCAAATGCATGGAGTTTACTCCTTCTGAGTACTCTGGTCATGTCACTTGGGACCTGGATACTTGTCATGGGAACGGAGATGTTGAGCGAGGTCATGAATATTCCCATTCTCTTTGTGGCCGTTGTACTGTCAGCTGCAGCCTCCAGCGTTCCCGATACGGTTATCTCCATAAAAGATGCTAAAAAGGGGAATTTCGATGATGCCATATCCAATGCTCTTGGAAGTAATATATTTGATATTTCCTTTGCTCTGGGATTGCCACTTCTTGTTTATACATTGCTAAATGGTAATATTGAAATGCAACCGGCCATACGGGAATTAAGTGCAGAGCTGTGGATGTTTCTTCTCCTTATAACTATCCTTGGAATTGGCCTTTTTAATTTTGGTAAGTATTTGACGCGTCCCAAAGCCTACGTATTCCTATTGATATATGCTCTCTTCGTTTTCTATGTTTTTGGGCAGACCTTCCAAATGGATCTTACTCAAAATCTGTCAGATTTCCTTTTAAAAATAATCCACTATGCGGAATCCTTGTTTCGGTGATAATATGTCCTGGATTTATTCGCAGATATTCAGAGATTTTTCTAATTTCGATCAGTGTAACTAAACCTATCATAATCTTTTTAAACAGATGAATTCCAAGCAGGTAGCCGGAGAACGCGCAGTAGAATATGTGGAAGACGGTATGATTGTTGGACTGGGCTCAGGTAGCACTGCGTTTTTTGCCATTCAGAAAATTGGCGAAAGGGTGAGCCAGGGTTTGAAAATCAAAGGGGTATGCACCTCTGAAAATACAAGAATGCTTGCCGAGCAATGGAATATTCCATATACTGATATTAATGATGTGGATCATATTGACCTTACAATTGATGGTGCAGATGAAATTGATCCCTATGGAAACGGTATTAAAGGCGGTGGTGGTGCCCTGCTTTTTGAGAAAATCGTCGCATCAAATTCTAAACAGATTATCTGGGTAGTTGAACAAAAAAAGCTTGTCGACCGGCTCGGAGCATTTCCCTTGCCTGTGGAGATTTTGCCATTCGGATACAAGCACAGTCTTGGGGCATTAGCTGAAATGGGAATAAGTCCAAGTTTACGAATGTCAGGTGAAGAAACCTTTACCACAGATGGTGGACATTTTATTGCAGATATTCAGATCGGAAAGATTCTCGATCATGAGGAGCTGGACAGAAACCTGAAACAGATTCCCGGAATCATTGAGAATGGTCTGTTTCTTAACCTGGTTAACAAGGTTATTGTAGCAAATGATGATGAGGTAGATATAATTACATTCCGTTAATACGGGTTTATCGCTGCCGGAATGAGATCTTTCGGAGATAAAGCCATGGTTTGTTGTGTTCATCTATATTTCCTTATATTTCAGCTTGAACCGGACTCGTTTGAGCCTTTTTCCGGATCTGTAAATTTAATTCTACCTCTATGAAACTATACAAGTTACTTGTTGATTTGGTAAGTACCGGTACCTCGAAAAGTAATTTTTACAAGAATATGAACTCTACCCTTAAAAGGCTAAACGGGGAGTATACAATGCTACATTACCCCATGGAGGGGAAGGAGAATCAAACCTTTATTGAGGGACAAAAAAATCTGACGGATTTTTGCATCTCCCTCTTAGGGGAAGTTGGAGGGAAGGACCTGCTGGAAATTGGTTGTGGCAATGGGGTGCAGGCAAAGTATATTAAGGAGGTCGGGGGACTAAAATTTGTGACTGGAGTTGACCTTGATGAGGCTAGTATTGACATTGCAACCCAGCAGCAGAAAGAAAAGAATATTAAGGATATGCTTTTCATAGTCGATGATGCCCAGGTATTAGGTAGTATAGATAAGGAATCAATGGATTTTGTTGTCAGCATCGAATCAGCATTTCACTATCCTGATAAAGATGCCTTTATGCAACAGGTGGCGCGTGTTCTTAAACCCGGAGGTAAATTTCTTGTTGCTGATCTGCTGACTACAAGGCGCAGCAAAGATGCAGGGGTCAGAAAATTCTGGAAAGGGAAGATGGTACATCATCACTGGAACCTGGAACGTTATCATGAACGGTTTGGAGAGAGTCAGCTATATGTGGAAGATACTTTAGATATTACAGACCGGGTCTTAAAAGGGTTTGAAGGTTACCGCAAATGGATTTCCAATATTGAGAAAGCAGGTATTATCCACGATTTTTTTTACAAGGTCTTTTATATAATTAATGCCGAACTGATACGTCATCAGCTCAGGCGCAGTATGCGCTACCTGGTTTTTGTTGGCAACAGGTCCTAGATCCTTGCAAGGGCAAGAAATATCGCATGCAGGCTGATCGTCAATACGATCCAGGTATTTCTTGAATTTTTGCTGTCAAGCCATAAGAAGCTGTATTTAATAGAATCCGTTTTACAGCTTGTAAGGCAGTCCCCGCAATAAGTGCAGCTTAATCCTGGTTTCCTATTCAGAATATCTGTTTTTCCCAGGGCATCATAATTACAATGCCGGGTACATGCCATACAATTCGTACATGAATCATCAATATGCATGCGGAATGGGGAGACCAGTTTCATGTAATTAACAAGTGTTCCGATCGGGCACCAGAGAAGGCAGTGTATCATTTTTCCCTTAACTCTGGATAGGAAAATAATTATTCCAATCCCAACAATACCGAATCCGATGGCAATGGCACTTGTGATTCTGGTATCGATTCCAAGCACTCTGAGGAGAATGGTGATAACAATAATGGCCAGCAATAATATATGTTTGATCTGGAATTTATTGGGAACAGGTTTTAGATCTGTTTTTTTTCTTGCAGCCAGGTTATCAAGCGCCCCAAAATAGCAGAGTTGACTGCACCATGCAGGTCCGGATATAATTATCGTACTCAGTAAAAGAATCGGCATAAAGGAGATACCTCCCCTGAAAATTGGTCCCCCAAGTATCATAACCGGAATGGGTAGATGCAGCTTCCCGGTCATCAGAAACCTTTCATACCCCAGGAGTCCCATTGCAAGTTGTCCGAAAAAAACAAAGGTAAATACCGTCCATGTTATTCGCCTCCACCTGGCCGATTGCCCGGGATCAAGCATTTTACCTGTTATCCAGGCAGCATAAAATCCTATCAGAAGTATTTCGATCCAGCCCAATCCGGGAAGGAAGCGTTCTGCCATAAGCATAGGTCGTTCTACCTTCCATTGAACCATGCTCAGGATGATGCAGCTTATGAGGAAAGCATAAATTGAAAGCCTGTTATTTTTGAGGAACCTGATCATACTATACTACAGGATAATTGATCCTATGAATAAAAGGCGGAATTTATTAAATTAAATGCATAGAATGATTATAAAAACAAATCAGTCCATCATATTCAAAACTGCCTAATTTAATTATT
>JAUUZM010000047.1 GCA_030589965.1 Bacteroides sp. | reverse complement strand
GTCATATTCAGTCCAAGGTTCTCCCGAACCAAGCGGATCGTTTCCAGGGTTACATTACCGGCGTTGGGATCTGCACTGACGGCCATGGCCAGAGGATCGATAACGATATCTTCGGCAGGAATGCCAATTGCAGCAGCCTTTTGAAGAATTTTATCTGCCACACCTAACCTTTTCTGAGGGTCATGAGTAATCCCATCATCATCCATCACCAGTCCAATTACAGCTGCCCCATACTCTTTCACAATCGGCAGGATGGCATTTAATGATTTCTCCTCCCCATTGACGGAATTGATGAGACATTTTCCTTCAGCCACTTTCAAGGCAGCTTCAATCGCTTTTGGATTTGGGGAGTCAAGACAGAGTGGGACATCAAATTCCTGCTGGATGGCCCGGACTGTTTCGGGAAGCAATTTCTCATCATCAACACCCGGGTAACCCACATTTACATCAAGAACTTTTGCCCCGGCCTCAATCTGTATTCTGGCCAGTTCAAGAACAAATTCAAAATTCCCGTTCGACAGGGTTTCTACCAGTTTTTTCCTTCGGGTAGGATTGATGCTTTCGCCAATAACTACTACCTGACCCTCTGTATTTATCTCTACCTCCTGGGATTTACCTTTAAGTATTGTCTTCATTTATCTTTATCCTTAGTATTAAGAAGCGAGAGAATTCAGATAGTTCACTGCACCCTGGGGATCCGGGGAATAGAAGTCAGCCCCAATCTGATTACAGAAGTCATCTGTTAAAGGAGCTCCACCAATGAGTATTTGGGTATCCGCATATTTTGCTTTCAGTTCCTTAACGGTTTCTCCCATATTTGTCATGGTTGTGGTAAGTAAAGCCGATAGTCCAACACAACATCCTGGATACTGAGCAATAGATTCCTCAAATTTCGCGGTAGAAACATCAACTCCCAGGTCAATGACCTCCCAGCCTCCCCCTTCTACCATCATAGCTACAAGATTTTTCCCAATGTCGTGGAGGTCCCCTGCAACGGTTCCAATCAGGAATACTCCCTTACGTTTTGCAGCCCCCGATTTAAAATAGGGTCTGAGATGCTGCATTGAGGCGCCCATAGCCTTGGCGGACATCAGCATCTGAGGTACAAAAATTTCGTTCCGGCTGAATTTATTTCCTACAATCCCCATGGCAGGGATCAGTCCATTGTCAAGAATATCATTCGGATCAATGCCTTCATCCAGGGCTTTTTTTGTGAGTTCATCGGCTCCTTCCTGACCTTTCATATCAGGAGGATAGGGAGATGCGAGGTTGATCTTCCCGAATTCAATACATGTTGAAATTTGCTCTAAGATTGTACTCATTTTTTTACGTTTTACGGATTATCAGTTTGGGTTGAATTACAAATTGTTTATTTATTTCTTTTGCTGTATTTTCAATCAGATGGGCAGTATGTTCGGCCATTTCACCATAGCAGGAGTCAATAACTGTTACCGATGGCTCAAAGAATTCAGTCAGTTCAGTATTCCCATAGGAAACCAGGGATACATCGGAAGGTATACCCAATCCCCATCTCTTTAGCCTGCCCAATACCTTTATAGAATCGATGTCCATACAGGACAGTATTCCCCCGATCTCTTCCTTCTCGATCAACTCAAGGCTGAGTCCCCTTGCATTTGAAATCACATGGACCTTTCTATCTGGAAATTTTTGCCTGGCAATCTCCTTAAAACTCTGTTCAATAAGTTCATTCAGAAGATCTCTCCCCTTCCAGATATCATTCTTTACCAGCAAAAGGTTACCCTTGTTGACGGAGGACAGATAATCCACTGCCCTGGCAATTCCCAGATCATAGCTTTGAATGGCATAATGAAACCAGGAACCGGCCATTGTGTGGTCGGTCAGAATAACCCTGGTATGTCCGGTAATAAGTTGACGGTAAAAATCAGCGGTTAATGATTCATTGCTGTTCGGCACCACAATTACCGCCTCAAATCCCTCTCTTATCATGGTAACGACAAGCTTTTCCTCTTCCAGGGGATCATTGTAGGTAAGGTAATGAATAAGCTTTCTTTTCCGTTTCAGAGCCTCTGATTCAAGGTGGAGAATGAGGTTCTCAATATTTGAAGAAAACGTCGGGGCTATGAATCCCCATGTCTTTTTCACCTTTGACTGGGGTGTGATAAATGAACCTTTACCAGGAATGGATACGATCAGGTTTTCAGTCCTCAGAATTTCCTGAACCTGCTTGGCCGTTTCACGCGAGACTCCATGCCTCTCCATGATCCTGTTGATGGAATCAATTCTGTTGCCAGGAGCCAGTTCCTGGGTTAATATCCTGCTCCGGTAATATTCCGTCAGCTTCTTATAGATGGGTATGGATGTATCCTTCAGCATCTTTCTGCCGGGAAATTAGGAATAAATTTCTACACCACATCACATACCATCACACTTATTCATAAAAGATCACTTTAATTCAAGGGAAGGAAGGAGGCCCTTGGATCAGGTTAAGCCAGGGTATGCTCTTCTATAAAGTTCCCTAAAACATCCTCAAGGTTGGGATTCCCGATTTCCTGAAGATCATAGAAAACCCTTGTACTTGGTTTGCTGATGCTGATGATCCTGGTCAGGTCAATGGGGGTGCCGATGACTACAGCATCACAATCTGTGTTATTGATGGTGGTTTCAAGATCTTTCAGCTGTTCCTCACCATATCCCATGGCAGGTAATAATACCCCTATCCCGGGATAAATTTCAAAGGTCTCAGCCATTTTCCCTACAGCAAATGGCCTGGGGTCAATTAATTCAGATGCACCAAATTTCCTGGCTGCAACAACACCTGCTCCAATTTTCATTTCTCCGTGAGTCAGTGTTGGTCCATCTTCAACCACCAGTACTCTCTTTCCCCTGATTATTTCTGCATCCTCAACCTGGATCGGGGAAGCAGCATCAATAACCAGAGCTCCCGGATTAACCATCTCAATATTTTCTCTTACTTTCTGGATTCCTGCTGAATCGGCCGTATCCATTTTGTTGATTACGACAACATCAGCCATTCGTAAAGTTACCTCACCGGGATAATATTCCAGCTCATGTCCCGGTCTGTGCGGATCCACTACTGTGACCAGGAGATCGGACTTATAAAACGGGAAATCATTATTTCCTCCATCCCAGAGGATAATATCGCAACCTTCAGGATCATTCTCGGCTGCCCTCAGGATGGCTTCATAATCAACCCCTGCGTATATTACATTCCCCCTGACCACATGGGGCTCGTACTCTTCCATTTCCTCAATGGTACAATTATGTTTTTCCAGGTCCTTCAGGCTGGCAAAACGTTGAACCTTCTGAGCCACCAGGTCTCCGTATGGCATGGGATGGCGAATGGCCACAACTTTCAATCCCTCCTCCATAAGGATTTCGATGATCCTTCTGGATGTCTGGCTCTTGCCGCATCCTGTACGTACAGCCCCGACAGCGATTACCGGCTTGCTACTTTTAATCATCGTTTCTTTTCCCCCGAGAAGAACAAAATTCGCACCGGCAGTATTGACTACGGCGCTGACAGCCATTACTTTCCCGTAAGGGACATCACTATACGAGAAAACACAATCATCTATATCCTTATCACGGATCAGTCCCGTCAGATCTTCTTCAGCGTAAATAGGTATCCCCTCCGGATAAAGCTTGCCTGCAAGTTCAGGTGGATATTTCCTTCCGTCAATATCAGGTATCTGGGCTGCGGTAAATGCCTCCACCCTGTATGCTTCATTATCCCTGAAAAAAGTATTGAAATTGTGAAAATCCCTACCGGCGGCTCCAATTATTATTACTTTCCTGGCCATTTTGAAATAATTTTTAGTGAAACATCTTTTAGTAGTAACACAAATGTAATTTTTTAGGGATATGTTATGCATGATATATATTAGGATGTGTTGTATATCATGAGTATCTTTAAATTCCGTCCAAAAACCTATGAATTTTCTTGCACATATATATTTATCAGGTGATTCCAGAGAATTACTTATTGGCAATTTCATCGGAGATTATGTCAAGGGAAAAGCTTATGAGAAATACCCCCCTTCCATCCAGGAAGGAATATTATTGCACCGGAAAATTGACTGGTTTACGGATGATCATGTAATCACCAAAAAGGCGAAGAAACTGGTCCGGGATGAATACGGCCACTATGCCGGAATTGTAATAGATATATTCTATGATCATTACCTGTCTGCTCGCTGGGATCAGTTTTCGGACATGCCCCTGAGGGAGTATGTCCGCAACCGTTACCGGATCCTGGATTCAGGTTTTTCCATGTTCCCTGTCGGAGTTAAAACCTGGTTCCCTTATTTTATCAAAAGCAACTGGCTGGAGGCATATACCTCCTTTCATGGTCTGGTCATGGTATTTAAGCGGATGTCCTACAGAACCTCCCTGCCGGATCATTCCGAATATGCTGTGGAACAATTAAAGGAAAACTACGAGGAAATGGAATCTTACTTTGATGAATTTTTCGAAGAGATAAGAAGGTACGTTGGATCTGAATATAGCATCCAATTTAAAGGTATGGAGCAGCACTAAAGCTCATCTGAACACCGGCTGAAAAAATCACCCAGTTCCTCTGCAAAAATCCCCATACTATCGTCGTCGATCTTGAGCATTTTCCGGAATTCACGGGTGTAGAAAAATTCGGGTTCATCAAAGGCTGGTTTGAGGTCAGAAAGCCATTCAGCCTTCTCATCATACTTTGCGAAAAATGGTCTGCCCACCCATTCCTTTTTTCTTGCCTGTAGAAAATTCAGAACAAAAACCTTTTCCCCATTCACCTCTGTGACTCCCACAATCTGAACCTTCCCGGGATTGGCTGACATGCTTGGACCTCTGACTGTCCTTGATATTCCGCTCACACTGCTGTAAGCCTCTCTGAAGATCTCCCAGGTTTTCACCAGGGGAATGGAAAAATAATCTTTCGCCCCGGTATCCCTGGCGATAAACATATAGTAGGGAATCATACCAAGATTTACCTGCAGTTTCCACATATCTGACCAAATCCCTGCATCTGCATTGATATGATCCATGATGGGTGATTGGGTCCTGATCTCGGCTCCTGTTTCCCGTATCTTTTTGATCGCCTTTCTGACAACATCGCTTGACAATTCAACAGGATGGCTGACATGGGCCATGAATGCAAGATGTAATCCGCCGTCCACTATCTTTTTAAAAACTTTCAGAAGTTCCTCTGCATCAGGGTCACTGACGTACCGGTAAGGCCAGAATGCCAGGGTCTTGGTGCCTATCCTGATGCTTTTCAGATGAGGAATATCAGCCTCCAGCAGAGCATCAATATAGACAGAGAAAGCCTTTGCACTCATCACCATGGGATCTCCCCCGGTAAATAATATATCAGAAATCTCAGGATGCTCTGAAACGTACCCGACCAAAAGATCAGCCTGTTTCATGGCAAATTTCAGGTCGGACATACCGGTAAACTGGGGCCACCTGAAACAAAATGTACAATAGGCATGACATGTCTGCCCCTGGCTCGGAAAAAACAGCATCGTTTCATTGTACTTATGCTGAACACCCGGAAGTGTTTCTCCCTTATACGTTGGAACATTATATTCAAGCTGGCCTGCTGGATGAGGGTTGAGATCAGCCCTGATTTCATTTGCTTTTCTGGATATCTCAGTCTGTTCTGCCCCTGTTCTGATCAATCGGGCCATGGATTCAAAATGTTCCTCGCTAAGCATTTCCCTCTGGGGGAAATTGAGGCGGAAAATCGGATCCTTTTCATAATTATCCCAGTCGATCAACTCGTCGATGACATAATTATTGGTCTTGAATGGTAAAACGCTGCCTACAACCTCAATATCGAAAACTTTTTCCGGGGGAATAGATTTAAGCTGTGGTATATTTTTGAAGTTTCTGAGAGTGTAGGTCTTATAATCCATAGGCTGAAATTTGAGGCAAAGGATTACAAAAGTATAAAAAATCAGGTAGAATCCAAAGTCCACCAGCCCTCTGGAGGCAGGTATCCCAGGCGTAATAAACTGGCATTGAGACTCTTATAATTTATTTCAGAAGTTCCATCCGGCTGGCATCCAGACGGAGGAAAATGAAGAGAAGAATAGTGAAGGCCCATAGTGATGAACCCCCATAGCTAAAGAAGGGCAGAGGTATCCCGATGACGGGCATGATTCCGATGGTCATACCTATATTAACTGCAAAATGAAAAAACAGGATGGAGATTACCCCATAGCCATATATCCTGCTGAAATCTGAGCGCTGCCTTTCAGCCAGTTTTATCAATCTCATCAGTAAAAAAAGAAACAGGAGGACGACCAGGGAAGTTCCAAGAAAGCCCCACTCCTCTCCTACGGTACAGAATATAAAATCGGTGCTTTGTTCCGGAACAAAATCAAACTTTGTCTGGGTTCCCTGCAAAAATCCCTTGCCATTCCATCCCCCGCTCCCAATTGCAATTTTTGACTGGGCCACATTATAACCAATACCGAGTGGATCGGATTCTATCCCGAGCAGGATGTTCACACGCTGCTGCTGGTGTTCCCTCAGTACATTATTGAAAACATAGTCCACTGAAAAAGTAAAAGCTATGGAACCCAGCAGGAAGAGCAGGATCAGGTAAACATACTTCAATCTCCTCTGGTAGGCATTGTATAGAAAAACAGGTATAGTTACAGCCAGGGCCAGCAATATGATGTAATAGGTATCCAGTTTAAGGACTTCCTTTTTTACCAGCAGAAAGATTATAACCGAAGGAATTGCGATTATCAGGGTAGCGGCAAATGTCCTTTTATAACTTTTGGAAACGATCCAGAAAGAGATCAGGGCCAGTCCAGTTAAAATCACCAGTATCAGAAATGAGTTTATAAGCAGTGCCAGGAAAAACAGAACCATTAATATGAAGCCAACCACGAGAATCAATTCAGAAAAGCCCTCCCGGTAGGCAACCAGGATTAGTGCAACGAACACCATGGCAGAGCCCATATCAGGCTGGAGGGCTATCAGCAGGGAGGGTAGAAATATTATCCCCATTAAATAAAGGCTTGTTTTGAAAGACTTTAATTTCAGGTCGTAAGAACTAAGGTATTTTGCCAGGGCAAGGCAGGTGGCAATCTTGGCAAATTCAGAGGGCTGAAAATGGAAACTGCCAAACTGGAACCATGATCTTGCACCATTGATCTCTTTTCCAAAGAGGATCACCGCTATCAGAAGGCCGATCACCAATCCATACAGGACATAGGCAAAGAATGAATAAAACCTTAATTCAATCAGAAAAATGGTGATAGCCAGGACCAGGGCTGCACTTATCCATATCAGCTGTTTACCATAGCGCTGGCTAAGGTCAAGTATGCTCTGATGCTCGTCATTGTAAACTGCCGCATAGATGTTGATCCATCCAAGGAATACGAGCAGAAGGTAAATTCCCACTGTCAGCCAGTCAACCTTAGTCAGTATGTTTATGCTCCTCCTCATTCCTGATCCACTCGTACTCCCTTTAAAACATATTCTTCCATATAAGGTTTCGAGATGCTGTCATACAGGAATTGTTCTGCCATTAATCCTGCAATTGGTGCGGCCCAGATATTACCAAAACCTCCGTGTTCCACATAAACACTGATGGCAATTTTCGGATCCTGCTTTGGGGCAAACGCGATGAAAATGGAATGGTCTTCATACGGGGGCACTTCAGCTGTTCCGGTTTTCCCGCAGACCGTGAAATGCTTGACCCTCGCCCTCCAGGCCGTACCTCCAGCCTCATTTACTGCACCTTCCATACCGTCAGCCACTGCTTCAAAATGAGCAGAGTCAATACTGGTATAATGCCTTACAGAAAAACGTTCATCAATTTCACCTCCTTCGATTTCCTTAATAACATGCGGTGTGTAGTAATACCCACGGTTGGCAATGGTGGCCGCAAGATTTGCCATCTGGATGGGAGTAATTCCCAGCTCACCCTGACCGATGGACAGGGATCTAACGGTTAGAAAATTCCAATGTCCCTTCCCATAGATATTATCATAAAATGTGTCTTCCGGAACAAAACCTGACAATTCATTGATAAAATCAGTATCCAGGGTATTTCCAAATCCAAATGTCAGTACATGCCGTCTCCAGTTCTTATAGGATTCAGACACCGAGCCAAACTTCGGGTCATTCAGGATACCCATGAAAACATGGTTAAAATAAGCGTTACAGGAACTCCTGACTGATTCTCTGAAATCCAGCGGAGAATCATGATAATGGCAGGCTACTGAATAGCCGGACATATGAAATCCAAGATCACAATAATACTCTGAACCGGTATGTATTGTTTTCTCCTGGAGTCCTATTAATCCATTGACAGTTTTAAAAGTTGACCCGGGCGCATAGAAAGCCATTAATGCCCGGTTAAACCAGGGCTTTAAGGTATCTACCGAAAGTGCACGGAAATTCACAGACCTCACCCTTCCGACCAACAAACTCGGACGGTAGGCCGGGGAAGTAATCAGGGCAAGCACCTCTCCTGTAGCAGGTTCAATGGCCACAATACTGCCTCTGAATTTTTGCATCAGTTTTTCTCCATATTCCTGAAGATCCGCATCCAGTGTTGAAATAACGTTTCTACCGACTTCGGATTTCTTGTCCTCCCTGCCACCTTTATAAGATCCCTTAATACGGTTATGTACGTCAACCAGATAATTTTTACTTCCCTTTTCGCCACGTAGTTCCTCTTCAAAGGATTTTTCTATGCCGCTGACACCGATATAATCACCCATCTGGTAATAAGGATTCCTTTCAATATCTGCTTCGCTAACCTCACCGACATAACCCAGGGCATGTGCAGCAATATCCCTGGGGTACTTGCGCAGGGTCCTGGCTTGTACGAAAAATCCGGGAAATTTGTAAAGCTTTTCCTGCATTACAGCATAGGTCATGGAAGAGATCTGTCGGATAAATATGGAAGGTTTGTAACGGGAATACTTCTTTGCAACTCCTATTCCCTCAATTACTTCCCGTTTTGAAACTTCAAGTATCCTGCAAAAATCAATAGTGTCGAAGCTTCCCAAAAGGGGAGGATTGATCATAAGGTCATAAGCCGCCTCATTATACACCAGTATCTCACCCTTCCGGTCATAAATTAATCCCCTCGCAGCATATTGGATCTCATTTCTTCGGGCATTACTATCGGCAGTGGTTTCATAGGAAGAATCAAGGACCTGCAGGAAGAAAAGCCGGATCAGGAATATGATGCCCACCAGAACGATGATCCCCCCAACAATATATTTTCTTCCGGCGTACGGATTCATCTATTTTCTGTATATAAAATACTGGCTGAGGATAATCAGGATTATTGAGAACAGTGAGCTCATTAATACCCTTAACAGGGTTGAAAAGAACTCGGCAAACCTGAATACTTCTACATAGAAAAGGAAAAAATGGTGTGCAATTACAAGAATTACCGTGTATCTCAGGAACCATTGGAATCCATAATATGACAAACGGGGTAAGGTTCCGGGTTCATAACCATCCCTGGGTGAGCTCATCTCAAGAACATATGGTCTCAGGAAAGCCATGAAAACTGTTGCTGAAGCATGCATACCCGGGGTATTCATGAACAGGTCGACCGAAATTCCAAGGGCAAATGCCACAATCAGAAGAAACCAGCGGGGAGTTTCAAAGGGTAGTAGTAGTATAAACAAAATATAAAAATGGGGAACTATATATCCGCTGATCTGAATATTATTCAAGATCAGGATCTGTGCCAGAACCAGTACAATGAAACGGATTATATTTCCCCCGAGTAGCTTAATCATTTCCTGATATCCTCTCTAATTCAAGTTGTTCTTCACGTAAAAGATTACGTATAATATTCACCTGGGAAAGAGTTTTATAGTCCACTGCCAAATCGACCACAATTGTATAGAAATTCCCTTCCACAACTTCAAAGTTTTTAATGGTTCCCACGGGTATTCCTTCCGGGAAAATAGCCGAGTAACCACTGGTAATAATGGTATCTCCCTCATGCAATTCAACATGAAAAGGTATCTCTTCAAGGATGGCCTGATCGTACCCTGTACCAGGCCAGGACAAGGACCCAAAATAACCTGTATTCTGGATCCTGGCGCTCAGCCTGAAATCCCTGTTTATCAGAGGAATGACAGATGCATAATTTCCTGAAACTGAATAGACTACCCCCACAACACCCCTGGGAGAGATGACGGCCATTTCCGGTTCTAAGCCATGGTGCCTTCCCTTATCCAGGGTTAAAAAGTTAAACTGTTTATTTATCGAGGCATTGATAATTTTAGCAGGGATATAGGAAAATTGTCTTCCTGGGACAGAATCATTAGATATTCCGGCAGATTCCATTTTCCGGGTTAATCCATCCAGCTGGTTGCGAAGGAGGGTATTCTCCATCTGAAGATCCTGGTTGGTTTGTCTAAGAACCAGGTATTCACGGATCCCACCGAAGGTTTCAAAGAAATATCCCTGGACAGATCTGGACTGGCTGATAAACTGTCCCCTGTGAAAACTGTTGTTCTGGACGACAAGAAAGATGGAAACTACTTCCAGGAATAAGAACAGGAAGAAGAAATAATATCGGACTATTATTCTTAACAGGTTTCTCATGAATCAAAACTCCTTCCGGTTTAGGAGACAGGAATTATCGCATCAGGAAGGAAAATTTATCTACATTCTTCAAGGCAATACCTGTTCCCCTGGCAATGGACTGCAATGGATCCTCAGCTACATGAAACGGGATATTAATCTTATCTGTAAATCTTTTTCCAAGTCCCCTTAACAGGGCTCCTCCGCCGGCGAGGTAAATTCCTTTATTTACAATATCGGCATATAATTCCGGTGGGGTTTGTTCCAGCACTGCAAGAATCGAGGTTTCGATCTTGGAGATGGATTTATCCAGGCAATGAGCTATTTCCTGGTATGAAATCGGAATCTCAATCGGCATGGCAGTCATGAGGTTCGGTCCCCGTACAATAAAATCCTCAGGTGGTTCTTCCAGGTCAGGAAGTGCAGATCCTACATTTATCTTTATATTCTCCGCGGTACGTTCCCCGATTTTAATATTGTGCTGATGCCTCATATAGGCCTGGATGTCTGCTGTAAAACCGTCTCCTGCAATCCGAATCGACTGGTTACATACGATTCCACCAAGGGCGATGACAGCAATTTCCGTGGTTCCCCCGCCAATATCAACGACCAGGCTTCCTTCGGGAGCCTCGACATCAAGACCAATACCTATGGCTGCCGCCATGGGTTCAAAGATCATATAGACATCTCTTCCACCTGCATGTTCTGAGGAATCCCGTACAGCTCTTCGCTCCACTTCGGTTGCTCCGGAAGGGATGCAGACGACCATCTTCAGGGCCGGATTGAACAACTGGGGTTTTTTATTTATCATCTTGATCATTCCCCTGATCATTTGCTCAGCCGCATCAAAATCGGCAATAACCCCGTCCCTCAATGGCCTGATGGTCTTAATATTTTCGTGTGTTTTACCGTGCATCTGTCTTGCCTTTTCTCCAATGGCAATCAGTTTGCCGGAATTCGTGTCGATGGCAACAATGGAGGGTTCATTAACAACTATCTTATCATTATGTATGATGATAGTATTTGCGGTCCCTAGATCAATGGCTATCTCCTGCGTCAAAAATGAAAACAAACCCATATACTGAAATGTCTAAAAATAGTTAAACTGTATTATTATCAAAAAGTTGCGTTCTGCAGCTAAAAAAATCTATTAATGTTTAAAATGCCTGATTCCGGTCAAAACCATGGCCATATTCTTTGAGTCACAATAATCGACAGACTCCTGATCCTTCACCGAACCTCCCGGTTGAATCACGGCAGTTATTCCCTCCTCACTGGCAATCTCCACACAATCCGGAAATGGGAAAAAAGCGTCTGATGCCATAACTGCACCCTCGAGACTGAAACCAAAATTTTTGGCTTTCAGAATCGCCTGCTTCAAGGCATCCACCCTGGATGTCTGACCAACCCCGCTTGAAAGTAACTGTTTACCTTTTGCCAGCACAATGGCATTTGATTTCGTATGTTTCACCAGCTTATTTGCAAAAAGCAGATCTTCAATTTCGGCCGGGGCCGGGGCCCTTTTGGTCACGGTTTTTAGATCTTCTTCTTTTTCGGTATTTGCATCCCGTTCCTGCACCAGCACACCGTTCAGAAGGCTTCGGAATTGCTTTGCCTGCAGGTCAAAATCCTTACTAATCAGAATGATCCTGTTCTTCTTCTGCTTCAGCACTTCCAGAGCTTTCTCAGAATAAGAAGGCGCAATTATGATCTCGAAAAACAATTTATGTATTTCTTCCGCTGTATCCCCGTCCACCTCAATATTGGTAATGAGCACCCCCCCGAAGGCTGAGATCGGGTCACCTGCCAGGGCATCTTTCCAGGCATCTTTCAGGGCAGGTCTCAGGGCCAGTCCGCATGCATTATTATGCTTCAGAATAGCAAAACCTGTTCCCTCAAAATCGCGTATCAATCCAACAGCTGCATCAATATCAAGCAGGTTATTATAGG
>JAUUZM010000040.1 GCA_030589965.1 Bacteroides sp. | reverse complement strand
AGCCTTTCCAATGTTCCGGTCGGGATGAATTTCGGAGTAGCCGGGTATGCATGGACCCAGGGTAATATATTGCTGGATCCTGCATTATCAATTGAGGATCTGAATGCTACTGTACACGGATTTGTGGCAGCATATGCACGCTCTATAAATATCTTCGGCAAATCGGGGAAATTCGATGTTGTGCTTCCTTTTGCGACGGGGGACTGGAGCGGTTTGGTGAATCAGGAATTTGCGCAGACATCCAGGACCGGTTTCGGCGATCCCAGGATACGATTTTCAGTAAATCTGGTCGGGGCCCCGGCTCTTAGCATGGATGAGTACAAAGATTACCGACAGAAAACCATTGTAGGATTTAATATGCAGGTAATTCTTCCCATCGGCCAGTATTTCCCGGACCGCTTGATTAACCTCGGTTCAAACCGTTTTACTTTTCGTCCGCAACTCGGAGTTTCACACAGGATCGATCAATGGTATTTTGAAGCTTATGTTGGAATGTGGGCATTCACTAGAAATAATGATTTCTGGGGAGGAAATGAATTGAAACAGAATCCACTGCTTACGGGGAAGATTCATATTATCAGATCCTTACCCAAAAGGATATGGATTTCTCTGAATGCCGGGTATGCAAACGGGGGAACATCCTTTGTCAACGATATTGAGAAGGAATCACATATATCTACCTTTCGGCTTGGAGGAACTGTAGCCGCCCCGCTGGGCAAACACCATTCCATTAAACTATTTGGCTTCACTACATTCATACTGGACAAAGGGTCGGATTATGAATTCATTTCCATAGCTTACCAGTACAGATGGGGAGGAAAATAAATACTAACATATTACGATTATGAAAAATCCACTAAAAAGATCACGAACAGAAATAACCCCTTCCCAGATAGAACGAGGTGAAAGGCAATTGACACGGGTTATGACCATTGTCGATGTACTTTATGGCCTTATGATCTTCCGGGCATTCCTGCTTATGCCCCGCCCTGAGGTCGATAACTTTACTGCCGATGAACTTGTAGCCGTTTTAAAGGCAAGCTATATGAATTACCTGATTATGACAGTGGGAATGATCCTGATCCTTCTTTACTGGGGACAAAGCCATGTGATTTTCGGAAATCTCAAGAGGACTGACAGCCGCTTGTCAATCCTGGCAATCCTTCAGGCCTTTTTCGTATTGTTATACCTGTATTTCATCAGGCTGGACATGGAGATGGGGGGACAAACCCTTGTGCTGAGACTTGAATCCCTTTCCCTTGCCATTGCTGGAGGAATAGGTGTTTGGGCCTGGCATCATGCAAACAAGCAGAATTTGATTTCTGATAAGGTAACGGAGTTAGAAAAGGACAAAACCTACCTGAAGCTAATGCCCGAACCGATCACTTCCATTCTTACATTTCCTTTTGCCGTATTCGGACCGGATATCTGGACCATTTCCTGGCTGCTGATGATTCCGGTGTCATGGATTTTGAAAAAGATCCGGAAAAACCTGAAGGAGAAAAAGTGACTTCAAATAAACAAATTAGCTCCTCAAAAAAAGTGGCTTAAAAACTTGTTTTTATTAGAGTATATGTCATAATTCCTTGACTTTAATACTTCGAAACCAGGTTTCAGATCCATGGTCCTGCAGGGAGATATGACCTTTCCTGAATTGACCATAGGAGGGAAAGTTTTTCCATTTACCGGATTTCACACGGGAGTTCCAGTCTTCTGACCAGAGTTCATATTCAACAATTTTTTTGCCGTTCAACCAGTGTTCCACATGAGCACCATCCTTTATGAGTATGGCAGTATTCCATTCACCTGCAGTTTTCAGATCCGGGGCGTTTGCAATATGCATGGCATAATTGGCCCCTGTTTTCTGCCAATCTTCTAAAGATCCTTCCCATCCCAGATCATCAAGTAACTGGAACTCGGGACCGGTATGGTATACCTGGTGGTATGCAGTATCTTCATGGACCATAAATAGTATTCCGCTGTTACCACCTGTACTGATCTTCCATTCAAGGGATAATTTGAAGTTTTCATATTCCCTGAGGGTGATGATGTCTCCTCCTTTGTCCCCTCCCATACCAAGGGCTTTCATATTCCCATCCTCCACTATCCACCCTGTGAGTTCATCTTTGAGGTAAGACCTCCATTGATCTATGCTTTCACCGTCGAAAAGCAGGGTCCATCCTTCGGCTTCTTCAAGGGGACTGAGGGTGTTGGGTTGTTCGACCTGTTGTTTGCAGGACAGACCAATTAAGGTCAGGCTGATCAATAGGATTCCAATCTTTCTCATGATAAAATTCTATTTTTTGTTTGAATTGTAAGAATTGTTTTGGAATGTTTTAATTGATCCGTATCGGGTTATTCTTTCTGAAAAGCATCATCAAAGGCCTGGCCGGGAGGGGCAAAGTCAAGATCCCTCACAAAATCGCAGGCTTCTTCTGCTCCATGTTCCCGATCCATTCCCGGATCTTCCCATTCCACCGAGAGAGGGCCCTGGTAATTGATCCTGTTCAGGGCACGGATAATCTCATCAAAGTCTGTGTCTCCGCGGCCCGGACTTGCGAAATCCCAGTTTCGCCTTCTGTCCCCGAAAGGGAGATGTCCGCCGAAAACACCTGCTTCTTTAGGCAGGTCTGACCATTTGGCGTCTTTTATATGCACATGGAAAATCCTTTCGCTGAATCGGTAAAGAAATTCCACATAATCCACCCCCTGGTAACCGAAATGACTTGGGTCATAATTAAATCCGAATGCGGGATGTTGGTTGAGGGCTTCAAGAGTCCTTTCTGCAGAGGCAATGTCAAAAGCAATCTCTGCGGGGTGGACTTCCAGTGCAAAGCGAATCCCCAGTTTTTTAAACTCATCAAGTATTGGGATCCACCTGCTTGCAAAATCTTCATATCCTTTATCAATCATTTGGTTCGAAACTGGGGGGAAAGCATACATCATATGCCAAATTGGACTTCCGGTAAACCCGTTTACCACAGAGATCCCCAGACGTTTTGCCGCCCTGGCCGTCTCTATGACTTCTTTCGCCGCTCTCTGCCGGACACCCTCCGGATCCCCATCTCCCCATATATAGTCAGGTAGGATGGATTTATGCCTCTCATCAATTGGGTCACAAACCGCTTGGCCAACCAGGTGGGTTGAAATAGCGTATAAATCCAATCCATGCTTGTTTAATAATGCCAGCTTCTTTTTGCAGTAGTCCTCGTCTGCCTTATTTACTTCAAAATGATCTCCCCAGCAGGCCAGCTCTATCCCATCGTATCCGAAGGAACTTGCTTTTTTACACATAGTTTCAATTGGGAGGTCTGCCCATTGTCCGGTGAAGAGTGTTACAGGTCTTGCCATAATAATTGGTGATTTATGTTATATCGTTTGATTATTGATTTTTGGGTTTTGTTTTCAAATAATTTTATTCAGAAAATTTGGTCCATTTGCTTTCCGCCTCTGCTGATTCTAGTACTGAATCTATAAATAGCATACCCCTTAGTCCATCGTGGACGGTTGGGAAGTCCAGGGCCTCAGCGGGAGGTTCCTTTCCTTCGAGGCGATGCTGAATGCAGGTGGCGACATTACGGTAGATATTTCCAAAGGCCTCAATTAGTCCCTCCGGATGCCCGGCCGGGAACCGCGTGTTATATTTGGCTAAATCTGAGCACCAGGGATTGCCGGTTCGAATATGTTCAATGGGCCTGTCAAGCCATTTCACAATGAGTGTATTGGGTTCTACCTGTATCCATTCCAGTCCGGCTTTCTCACCGTAGACCCTGATTTTCAGTCCATTCTCCTCACCTGCGGAGATTTGACTGGCATAGATGATTCCCCTTGCATCGTTGTCAAACCTGACCAGGACATTTCCATCATCATCAAGTCTTCTACCTGGAACCATGGTAGAAATATCAGCGCAAACCTCCGTGACTTTCAGGCCTGTTATATATTCTGCAAGGTTCAGTGCATGGGTTCCGATGTCTCCCATGCAATTTGATTTTCCGGATTTAGTTGGATCCAGCCTCCAGGCAGCCTGCATATGGTTGGGATCATCCATGGGTTCTGAGAGCCAGCCCTGGGGATATTCAGAGACAATTTTCCGGATCTTGCCAAGTTTGCCCGATTGTACCATTTCACGGGCTTCCTTTACCATTGGGTAACCGGTGTAAGCATGGGTAACTGCGAAAAACAGACCCGTATCCTTAACCAATGAAACGAGTTTCCTTGCATCTTCGGTATCATTGGTAAGAGGCTTATCACTTACCACGTGAAACCCGTTCTCAAGAGCCAGTTTGGATGGTTCGAAATGTACATGGTTGGGGGTGCATACGGCAAGAAGATCCATGCGTTCTCCTTCCGGAAGTTTTTTTTCCCTGGCGATCATTTCATGGAAATCATCATAAACGCGGGAAGGATCCAGGTAGTATTCCTTTCCCTGGATTTTAGATTTTGCCGGATCGACATCGAATGCTCCACAAACAAGTTCTATCTGTCCGTCCAACTGGGCAGCTTTGGCATGGATCTTTCCAATAAAGGAGCCCGGTCCGCCTCCCACCATTCCTAATTTAATTTTCCTGATGGGGATATTGCCCTCGGTATTTTTTTCTTTGACTGGCATTTTGATTCTGCTTTTTTTTAAAGATAAAAAAAAATGTGTCAGGGGGACAAAAAACCTGTGTAGAGTGTGACAATAATCCTGGATTGAGCTGAAAAAAACCTGTTCCATGGGACTAATCCCTGAATGGAACAGGTTGGAATATATAATGTTCCTGTCTCGATGGACAGGAATCGTGCGTATCCCGGTTCAACCCAAAGGGCGAAGGCTCGGGATAACGATCTTTAAAATACCCCGTTTTGACAGGAACAACATCAATGATGAGTCCGAGTAAAAAGAGGGCATCAAATTGTTATTTAGATTTGAGATAAGTCAAAGATAATAAGTTCAAGTATACAAAAAATGAATCAAATATTCCTTGTGGCACAGGATACGCGCTGTTAAATTAATTGTAAATTTACGCGCACAATATTTCACTATTAAATGAAGGATAAAATGAACGATAAAATGATTGATACAATGAAGGATAAGGTAGTATTGATCACAGGAGGAACATCGGGGATCGGAAAGGCAGCGGCTATACAAATCGCAAGTCTGGGAGCTACAACAGTTTTTACTTATCGCAATAAGGAGAAGGGTGATAAGAGCCTGGATGAAATCCGAACTGAATCGGGTAGTTCTGATGTGCATATGCTTGAACTGGACCTGGCTTCTCTTGATTCTGTAAGGCGTTTGACGGAGAACTTCCTTAAGGAATATAAAAAACTGGATGTTCTGATTAACAATGCAGGGGGATATTTTGGTTACAGGAAGTTAACAGAAGAAGGGTTTGAATACACTATTGGGGTGAATCATCTGGGACCTTTTCTCCTGACAAATTTGTTGAAGGACTGCCTTATTTCAAGCCGGTCACGTATCATAAATGTGAGTTCCGCAGCTCAACAGGCCGGTAGAATAAATTTAGATGATCTTATGCTTGAAGAAAAGTTTGCCGGATTCAAGGCCTATGCCCAGGCCAAGCTGGCAAATATTGTTTTCAGCTATGAATTGGACAGGAGATGGGGGAAGGAGAGTATTTCTGTGAATGCAGTACACCCCGGAGCAGTAGGCACAAATTTTGGAAATGAGGCAAAACCCGCTTTCAAGTCTCTTATTAAAGTGGGTAAACCCTTCTTGAAAACCCCAGAACAAGGTGCGGACACTATTGTCTACCTGGCTTCCTCACCTGAAGTTGAGGGGATATCGGGAAAATTTTTCACCCGGCGGAAACCTGTTAAATCCAATAAGGTTTCGTATGATAGGGAGAGCTGGAAAGGTCTTTGGGAATTAAGCGAGGAGTTGACAGGATTGCAATAAGTCCGGACTCCTGGCTTGTCAAGCATATTTTTCAGCTATGAAGCAAAATTGTGATGTAATCCACAACGGTATCAGAGGGACGAGCCTTCCCGGAGTTTCCCCTGGCAAGTACAGAGGATTGTGGATTCTTGCTTACAAGCTTTGAATACTCCAGTAATGTCATTATTGGCCCGTATCCGCAAACAGAGATCTGATTTTTATTCACCGTTTCATATAATTTTTCAGAGTCCAGTTTTTCAATCTCTGCAAGTACAAGATCATCCTTTCTATGGCCATCTGCAGGTGTTTCGAAATGAGAAAAATCGGAGGATGCTATGATCAATACATTTCTGTCCAGTCGCCGAACTGCTGCATGGATTTTTCCTGCCAGTTCCCGGGCTGAGAGATGGTTTTGCTTCAGTATGCTGATGGGAAGTACCTTGAATTCATAGGGAACAAATTTCTGAAGCAGAGGCAGCATAACTTCGGCTGAATGTTCCTGGCTCTGGGCCTTGTCGGAGCGAGGCAGGTCAAGTGCATCGGCTAATTCAGTATCCAGCTGGACATTTCCCATCGGGGTTTCCCAGGAATCACTTGAATCCACCTCAATATATTCCCCGTACCCGGTATGATTTGGATTTATAATAATAAAGGTATCATACCTGATTCCTGATTTTCTGACAATCTCAAAAAAATGAACCGCCTCATAGGCAGAATAAATATAACCTGCATGAGGGACCACACAACCAATGAGATTCTCCCTGGCAAACTTGTAATTGATTTTGGGTTTTTCCTCCTCAAGGATCCTGTCAATAAGATTATGAATCCCTTCAGCTGATCCAGGGTAAAAGGCCCCTGCAACAGTAGCTTTTCTTACAGTCATATTAGCAGGTTTGGAATGGGAGTTTCACATTTTTTGCATTTCGCAGTGCTCTTATTATCAGTCTGTTGGACTTCGTTTTCAATTTTATTTTCAATCCCGTTTCTGCTGGCAACTCCAACAGGTTTTGTATTATACCCTGTTCTCCTGATAAGCAACTCTCCGCAATTGGGACAGGTAGTGTTTTGTCCTTCGCTTAATGACATATTTCCCAGGTAAACATAATGCAGTTTTTTCCTGGCAATATTATAGAAGTCCTGTAATAAACCAGTGGGAGTTGCCTTTGTGGTTAGTTTATGATGGGGGAAGTAGCGGGACAGGTGTAGTACGGTATATTCCCCAAGCTCCCCGGCTATCCAGTCCACCATTTCACTAAATATCCTGGGGTCATCATTTAATCCAGGTATTACAAGGTTGGTGATCTCGAAATGTTTCCCTGCTTCTTTTAGTATACGTAGGGTTTCCATTACGGGGGCCAGCCTGGAATCAGTATTCTCTATATAAAACTTGTCCCGGAAGGCTTTGAGATCCACATTGTAGGCATCAATAAAGGGGAGCAATTGAATCAGGGGGTCCGGGTTAATGAAGCCATTGCTTACCATAGCTGTTTTCATTCCCATAGAAGAAGCCAGCCTGGATACTTCCATAATGTATTCATAGGACATGGTCGGTTCATTATAGGTAAATGCGATGCCGATATTCCCAGGGTAATCAATTCCCATAGTAACCACTTCCTCAGCCGAATAATCCTTATGCCATGGGGAACCCGAAAAATCTGCCGTAGAGATATCACAATTCTGGCAGAAGCTGCAGTTCAGGTTGCATCCTATACTTCCTATGGAGAGAATTGTACTTCCGGGATAAAAATGATATAATGGTTTTTTTTCAATCGGGTCATAATGAACAGCTGAAACTTTTTGGTAAGTTTCACTGATCATTTCACCGTTGATATGTCTTCGTACGCCACATTTTCCTGATTTTCCCTCAGAAGGAGTACAGAAATGGGGACAGAGCAGGCATTCCAATTTTCCATCATCCCTGGTATGGTAGAACTGAGCGGTTTTCACAATGCTACAAGTTAAGGATTCTGGATTAGAAGTAATATCCTATGTTCACATAAAAAATCAATTCCCTTCTATAATTCGGGCGCATTAGGGTGAGTTCAATGGGACCAATCAGGCTCAGGTTTCCCAGAGAAACCCCGTATCCTGAAAAAACATCATTAAATAAAAGAAGATCCTCGGGATTGTGTGAAATGCTTGCTCCACTGGCCCTTAATGTCAAGTAATTGGACTTCCAGAAATTATATTGAAGATCAATTCCTGCCGCCAGAACATTTCTCCCTGATTTTTCCATGAATTCCAGTCCAACAAATGGCAGCATTCCTTTCCGGGCAGTTATATTTAGTCCTCCCAGGTAAAGGTGATAGACGCGTAAAGAGCTATCTGCAGAAGTGGCGCCTCCATAAATTCTGGGTATCACTGCAAACCTACCACCAAAACTGATTGCCTGTTCGAGGTTAAAGCGCATAAACCATTCGGGTTTTGCAGAGGGAGGTTTAATGAACTTATATATGGCCCCCATACGTGTTCCCCTTTGAGGGTAAAAGCGATTATCCCAGGTATCAAGATTAATAAACCCGACCAGATTATATAAATGATGCGTTTGGTTAGGAGAGGGAGGCGACCCTACTTTCTGTTTGAGTACTATTCTTTCAAATTCTCCACCAGCCCCAAAGGAATATGAGTTGTTAATAATGGATTGGATATATAGCCGACCAAAAATATCCTTATAGTCGATAACTGCGTACCTGGATACATCATCATAAAGGTTAAGATCAAAGTCTGATCCACCCAGTTCAATAACAAAGCCCGGTTTCCAGCCATTGTTTTTCTCAAATCTTCCCAGTAGGTATGGGTTTTCCCCCAGGGCAAGATTCAATGATGTCTTGGATCCATTTAGAAGGAGATTCCTGAAAGTTGTGTTAAGAATAATGGATGCTTTATATGTGTTATTATAATTTAATCCAACCTTTAGTTGTCCCCCTGTCCTTTCCCTGACTTTTATCTTCAATCTCACACCTTCCCCCAGCAGTTCATCCGACATCGGTTCCAGTTCATAGGTTACTTTTTCAAAGAAGAGGCTTGAATAAACATTGCTGATAGCTTTGGATATCTCAGAAGGGGCAACCTTTTGCAAAACGGTGAGGTTTAATTTACCGGTCAGCAAGCGGCCGGATACATTTTCAATTCCATCAACGATAATTTCCCTTATTACAAGAGAATCAACCGGATCAAATGAAGGAATATCATAGGGAATAATTTCAATTGAGTTAAGTGAGTCTGCCAGAGATTTAAACCGGCTGAAATATTTGTTTGCCGCGCGGTATCCTCGAGCGATAAGTGAATCTCCTGAAGAAAAACTGGATGTGCTATATCCGGTGATATCCGGTTTAATAAAAATATCACATAATTCCGTATTTGATTCCCTCCTGGCCTGGGATGCCATAAATACGGTCTGCTCTATTACCCTGACAAGATTGATTTCATCTTCTGCTGTTTTAGGCTGGAATCCCACATCAACTCCAATCAAAATATCTGCTCCCATTGCCATGACATGATCGGCTGGAAAATTATTTATCACTCCTCCGTCAACATAATATCGGCCATCTATCTCCATCGGTGTAAATACGGATGGAATAGCCATGCTGGCTCGCATGCATGCAGGAAGATAACCCTCACGAAAGACCATTTCCTTACCCGTATTAACATCAGCTGCTACACAGAGATAGGGAATAGGGAATTGATTAAAATCCCGTGTACTATTAATGTGGGTACAAAGTTCTGCAAACTCGTTTTCAATATTCTGTCCGGTCACCAATCCGGCTGGTAGTTTAACTTTTCGTTCCTGGAGGGGGAATGAAACAAAGAACCGGTCATGGTCAGGTTTTTCTTCGATTGAAAGGTCTCTCCTGGAGATATTATCAGAAAGCAGTTTCTCCCAATCCCTTGTCATTACAATTTTTTCCAGTGAATCAGCGCTATAACCTATTGCGTATAGTCCTCCAACAATACTACCCATGCTGGTGCCACCAATAAAATCAATTTTCAGTCCGGCTTCCTCAAGGACCTTGAGTACACCCACATGGGCAAATCCCTTGGCTCCACCACCACTCAGGACCAGTCCAACTTTCGGCCGGTAAGATCTCCTCTCCGGTGTGCCCGGCTTTACTGTAGTCGTTACTGTAGCAATCGTTTCTTCGACGGTTGTTTCCAGGGAAATCGTTTCTATGACAGTTGTTTCTCCGGAAGTCACTCCTCCGGCAGCTTTAATCCTGGCAGATAGAACGGTAATAAAAAGTATTAATATGAGAATGGGGAGTTTTCTGTTCATGTTAGAATCCGGTCCTTCATCTTTAACTTCATATTCTGATACCCATTACAAGGATGTCATCAACCTGTTCGTATATTTCTCCTTCAGGGCCATCCGGAGCCTTCCAGTTTTCGATTGTATCGTCCAGGATCCGGTGTATTTCTTCCATGGATTTATCCCGGTTTTCAGTAAGGAGTCTCTTGAAGGGTTTATACATTAATTTTTTTCCTTTCGCACCGCCGAACTGGTCTGCATACCCATCAGTAAACAGGTAGAAAGTATCTCCTTTTTTAAGTTCAATTTTATGATTTGAAAAACCGGCGGTTTCTATTTGAAAGGCAATGGGCATGCGGTCTGCCTTTGTCTCCTTAAGCTCATCCTCCCGGATCATATAAAGGGGATTGTTGGCACCGGAAAATTCCATAGTCATCCCAGCAAGGTCAATCACGACCAGGGACATATCCATACCATCCCTTGCTTCCCCTTCCTTTCCGGTTTGCTTTAATGCAGAAATGACATTATCCCTTAGGTGGTTGAGAATAGCATCTGCCTCAAGTGTATTATTTTCAAGAATGATCTTATTCAGGAAGCTGACTCCCAGCATACTCATAAATGCTCCCGGTACACCGTGTCCTGTACAATCTGCTGCAGTAATAATAATCTTGTTCCCCGTCTCTGCGAGCCAGTAGAAATCACCACTGACAATGTCCTTGGGTTTGAACAGAATAAAATAGCCTTCAATATTCTCAGCGATTCTTTCGGTATGTGGGAGGATGGCCCGCTGAATCCTTTCAGCATAATAAATACTGTCGGTTATTTCTTTCTTCTGGGCTGCCAGTTCCACATTTTGATGTCGAATCTCTTCAGTTCTTTCCAGGACAGTGGCTTCGAGTTTTTCATTTTTTAGTTTTAATCTTCTTTGTCCAAGGCGAATAGTGGTATATATAAAGAGCGTAAGAATAAAAATATACGAAAGGTATGCTGGGATGGTCCTGTACCAGGGAGGCAGGATAATAAAGCGGTAACCTGTTGGTTCGGTGATGTCACCGTAAACATTTTTCATGCGAAGCATAAATATATATTCTCCCTCATGCAGGTTAGTATAACTGGTGACCCTGCGGTCAGACCAGCTGCTCCAGCCGGATTTGTCACCGTCAAGCATCCAGGAAAACATGTTGTCTTCCTCGTTATCATAAAATGGTGAAGTAAAGAAGAATGTAAGGTCATTGAATTCATAATCAAGCACCGGGACTGCATCCAGGGGTTGTTCAAAAAGGATAACCGGATCATACTCAGAAGAATATTGAGGTAACATATGGGAGCCATTAAAAATTAGTGAATCTCCGGAAATAACGATTGAACGTATCGCGGCATACAAATCGCTCACATGTCGGTTCATGTTTTCAAGATCAAAACGGGCAAGTCCATCACTGGCAGCAAACCAGACAGTATTTTCATCATCCGGGTAGATGGAGTTTATTTCTCCCAGGTCTACCATCCTGAAAGGTTTCTCGAAGATGTTGCTCCCGTCAAGGTGGTGGACCAGAGTGATCTCATTATTAACCACAGCCCAGGTCCGCTTATAGGAGTGTATGACAAAACTCAAAGGCAAGTCATTCCGGACATTGTAAAGGCCAAGAATTTGGAAATATCCCCTGGAATATTCAGGAATGTCCTTCAGGGAATCAGGCAGCATTGCCTTGATGGTGGTTTCATCAATAAATTGGAATCCTCCATCCTGTGTTCCGAATACAACACTGTCCTGGAAAGTGAAGGGAAGAATCCATCCTTCCGGCAAGCCATCAGCTGCTCCGTAGTATTGAGATATATCGTAACTGAGATCATCATAAACAAGGATTTTCATGCATCCTTGCTGACTGGACCCAAGCCATATTTCGGTAGCGTCATGAGAGGTCAGCCGGTTCTGGGCGATGGCTTTGATATCCATTTTTATTTCACTGATATGGCTGATCAACTTCCAATCCAGGTCTGGCTGGAATATTGTTAATCCCCCACTGCCCCCGGCCAGCAGCCGATTTTCCTTTTCACTGTAATAAAGGGTAAATACATTTATATCGGAAATCTTCCTTGCCCTGTCATTTTTGACAGTAAACAGTCCGTTACTGGTTCCGACTACAAGTGAACCATGGATTGACTTGAGGCTCCAGACCTGGTCCTTAATCAGTAGTACCGGAGTAAATTTCAGGGTTTTGTTAAGGACTTCGGAGTTTTCTTCAACAAAGAGCCCTGAAGTGGTTCCGACATAAAGTTTGCCCTCAAACCTTACCAGGGTATTAACATTACCTTCAAGTCCGGACTCTTCCTGGTAAAAAGAAAGGGGGGAAGTATAGTCGATCTTATCAATCCCATTTTCCAGGGCGCACCATATGTTCTGATACTTATCCTGCCAGATCCCCTTAACATCATCTGAGTTAAGGCCGGTACTCTTATTAATCACCGCCCTGATCTTACCATCCCGATTACAAATAACCACCCCTTCATGTAGAGTATTCAGAGCAAAATTGCTGTCTGAGAGTGCTATTCCCCCGAAAATATCTGCATCGATAAGAAAACTTTCGTTATCGGTGGGCATATGTTCAATTCCCCGTAAGGGATCAAAAAGATAAAAACCTTTTTCTTTTGTAGCCAGCAGAATTCGACCTTTATCATCATAGGGAAACATCCCAAAAATGCCCAGATCCGTGAATTTCTCCCCATCCTTAACCAAGTGAAATGTATCATCCTGCAGGATTTTTAGTCCCTCGCCCCGCTCACGAACATAGAGATTTGAACCAAGAAGGAATGAGGTATGAAAGGTAGTATTGGGATATATGCTCTGAATACTGTCTCCGCGGAGGATATACATACATTCTTCTGCCTGGAAAGCCGTCAAATTTTTGTTGGCATGTGTTGACCAGATATCAGAAAAATACCGGTCCTTATCGGGAAGTAGTTGTGAGAGTGACCGGTACTCCAATGATCCCCTTTGATTGGTAAGCAGTAGTCCAAATTCCTGCTCGGCGCCAATATAGATGGTTCCATTTGGAGCTAGTGCCATGGAAGTAACGTAGGCGCCCTGGCGGACCTCGATAAACCGCCACTCTGTTCCGTCATATTCCATGATTCCGTTGGCATTCCCGGCATATACAAGATTCCTGTGATCCGTGAGGATGCAATAGTTGGTCGCTTCATAATCACGCCCATAAACCTTGTTCGTATAAGTGGAAATGGGGAGTCTGAGGTTTTGTCCCATTATGGGGATCATACATATCCATAAGGTAAGGAGAGTGAGAAGGAGGGTTTTCTTCATTGCCGGGTTTTAATAGTGGTTCAGCTATTAAAATTAAGCAAAAGACGGGAAAACAGTCAGATATGGGAATTTATTTTTTAAGTCCGAAATCCTTTTCGAGGAAGAACATAACATCTTCCTT
>JAUUZM010000247.1 GCA_030589965.1 Bacteroides sp. | reverse complement strand
TGGGATATTTAAGGATAGCAGGGGAGATATATGGTTTTGCTCAAATAACGGTGTTGGCAGATACAGGAATAATGATTTTGAATGGTATACCATTGAAGATGGAATGAGCTACCCCATCACCCTTCAGGCAACCGAGGATCTATTGGGTAGAGTATGGATAGCTACATACATGGAAGGGATTAACATTTTCGACGGAGAAAAGTTTACTTATATAACTAAAAAAGACGGACTCAGCTCGGATAATATTTATTCCATAATCACTGATTCCCATGGACAGATATGGGCTGGGACAGCAAACGGTGTAAGCAGAATACAGATTGACAGTACCGGAAAAATCCTTGAAATAAAAAATTATGGATTTTATGATGGATTTACCGGTATTGAAAGTAATGGTACAGCCATTTATTTTGACCGGGATGAAAATCTTTGGATTGGAACCGTGAATGGTGCCATGCGATATGATCCTCAGGAATTAAAACTAAATACATCTGAATCAGAAGTCCATATAACTAATATTGAATTGTACTTCAGGAAAGTGGACTGGTCGCATGAGTCATATACAAAGTATCATGCAGGTGTTACCCCCTGGTTTAATCTTCCCACAGACCTGATATTCCCGCATGATAGCAATCACTTTAGCTTTCAGTTTGAGGCACTCAGTTATCAGGTACCTGAGAAAGTACGCTACCAGTGGAAGCTGGAAGGATTGGATAAGGATTGGTCTCCTATCTCCGCCAAAACTGAAGCAGTCTATTCGAATATACCACCGGGAGAGTATTCCTTCCTTGTCAGGGGAATGAATAATGATGGTATATGGAATACTGATCCCGCAAGTTTCTCATTCCAAATCAAACCTGCATGGTGGGGAAGCTGGTATTTCTTTATAATACTAGCCATTGCGTTGATCTCCTCCGTCACCCTTGCGTTCCGTTTTCGCCTAAGTAGGATTGAAGCAAAAAAAGCTGAACTGGAGAGGATCGTCGAAGAAAAAACAAGAGAAGCCAAAGATCAGAACAGGCAACTGGCAAGTCAGAAAGAGGAAATTACTGCCCAGGCTGAGCGACTCCAGTCTTCCTATAATAATCTTGAAAACCTGAGTGAGATAGGTAAAATTATTACTTCACAGCTTAGCATTGAGAAAATTATTGAGACCGTATATGAATCCATTAATAAGCTTATGGATGCTACCGTATTTGGGATTGGCATAATAAATAAGGAGACAGATACAATCGATTTCCCAGGGGTAAAGGAAAAAGACAAAACACTAGGATTTCTGAGTTTTGACCTGAAAGATGAGTTAAGGCTTTCATCTTTTTGTATAAATCATGGTCAAGAGGTTTTCATTAATGACTTTGAAAAGGACTATAGAAAATTTCTGCCATCAATTACCCCGGCCCCGGATAAAACAGGGAACTCCTCCTCCATCCTCTATTTGCCTCTAATTATTAACGATGAGACGATCGGGGTAATTACCGTCCAGAGTTTCGAGAAAAATGCATATACGGATTACCATCTTAACATCTTGCGTAACCTGGCCGTTTACACTAAAATTGCATTGGAAAATGCTTCTGCCTACCGAAAAATTGAGGGAGCTAATAAGGAACTCCTGGATCTGAATAAGGAGAAAAACCACCTAATCGGAATTGTGGCCCATGACCTGAGAAATCCCCTGACAAGCAGTCTTGCTATTTCTGAAAAGATGAAATCAGATGATAGTGCAAAGAATGAAGATGAAAAAGAAAGCCTCAAATACCTGGTAAATGCCCTAAAGAGAATGAATAATATGGTTTCCAAGATTCTTGATATTAGGGTAATTGAGCAGAAAAGAATCAATATGAAATGTGAAAAAACAGATCTTGGAGAAGTTGTAAAGGATGTTTTTCAAAATATGCTGGGGCTTGCAAAACAAAAAAACATCTCACTTAATCTGGATAATCTCCAGGTTTACGGAATGGTGGACAGAAATTATCTGACCCAGGTGTTTGAGAATCTCCTTTCTAATGCAATAAAATTCTCTCCAAAAGATTCAGATATCAGGATTAAAGTGGAAGACGAAAATGAGGAAGTCAGGATAAACTTCATCGATGCCGGACCTGGTATCAAAGCAGATGAAATGGACAAACTGTTTGGCAAATATCAGAAGCTCAGTGCAAGGCCTACAGCAGGTGAAGATTCAACTGGACTGGGACTGTCAATCGTCAAAAAGTATGTTGATGTAATGGGTGGAAAAGTATGGTGTGAAAGTGAAGCAGGTAAAGGATCAAATTTTATCGTTTCCTTCCAGAAGTCCTAAAGAACCATATAGAACATCAAAGTTCAAGAGGAAGGACATTCATACCGGAACTCTTCAATAGAGATTCCGTCTTGTTCCAATCCCTGGTATAACCAAGGAAAAATCCCCCTCCGCCGGAACCACAAAGCTTTAAGGAATAAGCAGCAGATTTCAATCCATCTACCCAAACCTGCCTGATAGAATCAGGGATCATTGATGAAAAGTTCTCAAGCTGCCATTCTGAGAGTGTTCTGAACAGTTCATTTAAACCTTCTCTTTCGTTCGCAGTTCCAATAAGACTTTTTATTCCATGCTCAACAAGTCCGGATAGATCCTCCCTGACAGCTCTCCCAAATTCTTTTTCTGCAACCAGCCGGGATTGAAAATCTGAAACCAGGGATGCAGTTTTGCCCTTCAATCCTGAATTCAGCAAAAATAGCTTCGCATTTTCTCCCAATACGGGGATTTCTGCCTGAAGAATATTATCGTTTTGAATGATTATTGTCCGTGCAGTATAAGAGCAAAGCGGATCAATACCAGAACTTATTCCATGAAAAAAGGACTCCATTTCACCCAGGCTATGTCTCAATTCCATCAGTTCACCAGTATTGACTGTCTTCCTGTCAATTTTATTATATGAATAAGCACCATAAATGGCAGCCACTATTGCAGCTGAACTCCCGGTTCCGAATTGAACAGGTATCGACGAAAGAAAATATAATCCTTTATCCATATCCCCTCCCATCCGACAGGTATCAAGGTCAAGAAAATCCTTCCATTTTTCCTGCTGAGAGCTTAGATACAGAAAGAAATCCCTTAGCTCAAAATTAGATTGTTCAGCTTCATGTTCAGCTGGCAAATTTCTGTCAGGCATTTTTAGTTTACCTGAAAACTGCGGTAATGGCATAATCATGGCCTTGGAACCTGCGATAACACTATACTCTCCGAATAGAATGATTTTGCCAGGAAATGTCTGATCCATTAATCTTAACTATTGATTTCCTCCGGCCCCTCTCCCATCCTGTCATCAATCCAATTCCCTTCGAAACAAAAGGGCTGCAGTTCTGTCTTAATAAAATCAAGGACCTTATCCCTTGAGTCCAGAGAATATATGAGGTGAACATTTGGTCCGGCATCAATGGTGAAAGTAATAAAGGTCCCGGTTTCCTCTCTGAATTTCCTGATCCTGTCAATGATCTCTAGGCTGGCTGGTTCGAGCAGTAGAAAACCAGGATCCGAACTCATCATTAGTCCATGCAAACTTAAGGCTTCATTTTCCGTAATACGTATAAAAGTTTCTACATCATCGCTTTTTATAGCCTTCATTAATAAGGTAAAGTTCTTTTTTGCCTGTTCGTATCTCAGGGAGGCATAGGGATGATTCTTCATAAGTGAATGTCCCTGACTGCTGGATACTTTTTTCTTTTCCGGACTAATGATAAGAATAGCATCGCATAGAGACTTGAATGAAGGTGAAATCGTAAAATCAAGTGGTGAAGCAAACTCATCGGAGGATAATTTAAATCCCTGGGCAAATCCCCAGCTGACAAAATTACCATAGACTGATCTGGATGCAGACCCTGAACCTAAACGGGCTATGTATGAAGCTTTCCCGAAAAAATCAATCCCACGTTCAATACCACTAATCTTTTCCTCTAATGCACAAAGACAAAGAGCAATCGAACTCATTCCGGAGGCTGAAGACGCAATTCCTGAGGAATGGGGAAAGGTATTATGGCTGTTAATGGATAGAGAGGACTCCTGTAAAAATGGAAAATAGGGAAAAAGACTCTCAATATATTCTTTTATTCTTGACTCAAAGGATCTGTTTTCCTGATTATCTAACTGATAAGTCAATTCAAAAATTCCATCCGGGGAAGGCTTCAGAACTACTTTTGTACTGCTTATAGCCTCTTTTAAGCTGAAACTAAGTGATGGATTTCTTGGTAATTGCCCGGCAAATTTCCCCCAGTATTTAATCAGGGCAATATTAGATGGACTTTTCCATTCAGATTCGATGGATACCAGATCACCTGGTAATCCTGCCACTGATTCGTCTTGGTATCTTAATTGTAAATTACTTTCCATAAGAAGATTTCTTTATCATTTTTGAAAACGGAATAAGGACCTTCATCCCTTTTCCTGTAAAGTATTCCCGGGTTGATTCTAGTCCCCCATTCAAACTAATATGAACAAAATCACCACCCCAGGCGCCGAGGGACTTAACCATGCCCGGATAATCTCTGAACAATACTTCCTTAACGGGAGGCCTGTCGAGAATTCTGGATAGGATGTTTTCATGCTCTGTCAAAAGACCCTCATATTCCTGGAGATATCCTGCGTTTACCAACTGCCGTGATATCTCTGATATTCTGATAATATCTTTTTCTTTAACAAGGGCATTGTTCAAAAAGTTTTTAACGCTGGCTGAACTGTCTTGCTTGCGGCCAAGGTAAACGAAAGCCAGCTTATCTGCAAAATCTGGCAGGAAATTAATTTCTTCAAACATGGGCGAACCGGAAGCTGTATTATATAGAATTGCTCCCTCAGACCTTGCACATGCAATATCATAACCGGATCCCTGCGAAATTCTGGCTGACAAATGAAAAGGATCTATACCAGCCCACCAGGCAATATTGGAAATTAATGAGGAACTGCTTCCCAGTCCCCATTCAATATCAAACTCAATCTCAGATACAACACTAACTTCCCGGAGCCAATCCGAATTGCCTTTTATCTCAGCCGCAGTCTTTAGCATACGCACAAGACGCGCAGCAACATCCGGCTTATCCGTTTCCTTGATTTCCAAATTGTCAGGGAGTACACTTCCGTGGAACCAGGGCTTTGAGTGGACTGAGGTCTTCCAATCAAGCACTTCCGCTCCTGGCTTTTTGAACACATTTAGTATTTGTCCAACTTGAGTTGGAACAGCCAATGATACCGCCCCGTGAAGAACCAGGTATTCTCCTGTAATAAGTAATTTCCCATT
>JAUUZM010000185.1 GCA_030589965.1 Bacteroides sp. | reverse complement strand
ATGTGGAATTTCCCGGATCCCTTCGAGCCGGATACCACTGACTATGTCCTGGGAGACCTGACCGGTAAGATGATGTCCAATAACCAGACCCTTAGGAACCAATACACCAATCTGCAGTTACAGAAAAAGGAGATAGATCTGAGGAAATCTGCCCTGTATCCCTCCCTGTATGTTTCGGCGGGTCTGGATGAGAATGTAGGTAATGTTCAATTTATTGGGAGTACCGATGCCCTGTCAACCTATGGAAATCTGAGATTATCCTGGGATATATATACCGGAGGGACCCGTAAGCGGGCTGTTGAAGTTGCCAGGATCAATGAAGAAATAGCCCAGATTGAGATTGAGCAAATGGAACATGCCCTAATGAATGAATTGCTCAACCTTTATGATTTTTACAGTATCCGGATCGCTCTTCTTGAAGTAGCTGATGAAAGTATTGAGGCAGCTGAACTGAACATGTCTATAGCCGATGAAAAATTCCGTTCGGGTGTGATTACATCCTTTGAATACAGGGATATCCAGCTAATATACCTGACTTCCGCCCTGAGAAGGCTGCAGGCCATTTACAACCTGATCGGTTCCCGTACATCCCTCACCAGATTGACAGGTGGATTTTTGATGGAAAACAACACTGCGGAGGAACCTGCTGATCCTAATCCTTAATAAGGTCATTCAGGAACTGAAGGTTGGCCTTATAAAACATTAAAAATTTCCAGTCCCGGTAAGGTTCTGGTATTTCTGCAACATCCAGATCATCAGGCGTTTTTCCCTGCAGCTTCAATTCTCCGGCCATTGATTCTGCCATGTCAATATATTGTATCATGGCCTGAATATCTTCCTTGTCACCCACATCTCCATGACCGGGTACAATCGTTTTTATCGGCCATTCCAGCAACGCTTCAAGTGTCTGTTTGAGACCCGAAGGATCTCCATCCGCCAGGTATGGATGCATCCCGATAAAAACCAGGTCACCTGAAAAAAGTATTTGTTCAAAGGGCAGGTAAAGTACGATATCAGATTCCATATGGCCGTGCTGAAATTCAATTAATGTTGCAGACCTTTTACTTCCATAAAACGTGATTGTATCCTTAAAAACAACATCAGGTGGCGTGATCACCAGATCCGGATAGGTTTCCACCATGGCTTCGAAATATCCCAGCCACATCCGGGCGAGTTGCTTCTCTTCTTCTGTTTTGGATTCCTGCAGCTCCAATTGATAGAAAACCAGTCTTCCTGCTGCGTATGATTGTTCCTCCTCTGCTTCCTCCTTGCCACGTTTCAGAAGGTAATCTCTTATCTCTGAGGAACTAATAATAGAAGCACCGGGGGCAAATACCTGGTTTCCCCTGATATGATCGTTATGGGAATGACTGTTAACCAACCATCTGACAGGTTTCCCTGTCAATTCTATTATTGCTTGCTTCAGATCCCTTGCTGCAGCTGTGGAAAGAAAGCTGTCAAATACCAGAACCTCTTCACCCAGGTCCACAAATCCCGCATTACATATGGCCTGTCCGCCGGATCTATGAATGGCAGCATAAATCCCATCCCCGATGCGTTCCAGGGTGAAATGGGGTGAATCAAATGACTGGGAGAAACTATAAGTTCCCGTTGTGATAATCAGAACAACAAACAGCTTGGATATCAGTAGCTTTCTCATAATATGATGCAAGTTATTGATTTGACCCAATTAAGTCAAAAATTTTATATATTTGCACCTCAATTCCCACACCCACACTCACACTCATGCCTTTATGGGGATATAGCTCAGTTGGCTAGAGCGCGTGACTGGCAGTCACGAGGTCAGGGGTTCGACTCCCCTTATCTCCACTCCAGAGGACAACCACAGATTTGTTGTGAGTTGTCCTTTTTTCATATTCCGGGAACCCTTATCATTCAATAGAATCAGGCGAAGTACCTCATTGATCCTGGCGGTTCGAACTTTTCCATCCACAAAAACAAGTTTTTCGGGAAAGATCGAACCAATTAATTGTTGTTTTTCCTCTATATCTGATGTATGATAGTACTTTTCGAGGTTCCCGAGCAGGTTAATTCCAGACTGTAAATACTTTTCAAAATTACTGCGGACAGATTTAATCTGACGGAGTCTTAGCAGAAGCTGTTCCTTTACTCCTTCAAAACGGGATTTCATTTTACTGTAATCCTCAGGATCAATTTTATTATCCACCAGCATATCCTGAAGTTTTTGGATACGCTGCTTTTGTTGATCTACCTGATTCGTAATTTCAACGATGGTCTGATTCCTGGTGGTTTCACCACTTTCAAACAATTGCTTGATTATTTCCAGATAAAGCTCTTGTGCTTCCTGTTTGAATTTGAATTCACTAAGGATCTTTTCAAAAACATCATTTACATAATCCGCTCTTACCCTGACTTTCCCACAATGGTTACAGTGGTAATAAAAATGTCTTGTTTTATTTCTGCTTCGGGAAGCGCTTCCGGTTAGATTTAGTCCACAATTTGAACAGATGAGATACCCTCTTAAAGGTAATTCTTCTCTTTTACGGGTGACCATGGGTTGCTTCCGTTTCTCAATTCGGTTATTTAATAATACATTAACCTTATTAAACAGTTTTTCGCTGATTAAGGGCTTATGAACACCTTCAGCCAAATAAGCAAGTTGATCTGTTTCTGCAGGAACAAACACCTTGCCCATGTATAGAGAATTTCTCAACAATTTTGACAGACCACCTCTGCTAATTTCAAATCCGCGTGACCTTAATTCCACTCTCAGATCAGCTTGGTGTCTTCCTTTAGAGACTTCATGGAAAATATATTTGACATGTTTAGCCTCTTCATCAGGAACCAACAACGGCTTGTTGTATTCATCCCTGCTGTTTTTATATCCTCGCGGTGCATGATGGGTCCAGCGACCCGCTTTCCAGGCTCCCCTGATACCACTTTTGATTTTCATGGATCTCCGGTCATTATCAATTTCAGGAAGAGCCAGATATATGGCCAACATCGCTTTTGTTTCAGGAATACTAAAGTCAATAGGTTGCTCTATTGCCTGTGGTTCGATACCAATCTCATTGAGTTTCCGAATTATCTCATATGCCTCCGCGGTATTCATTGAAAACCTATCCCAGGATGTAAACAGCAGATAATCAATTTTACCTGAATTGGCTTTGGCATACGCAAGTAACTTTCTGAATTCTGGTCTATTGAAATTCTTTGCGGAGTGATCCTCACGGTATATATCGATTATCTCAATATTGTGATTCTCACAATAACGTTTTAATGTTTCTTCCTGAACATCCAGACTATAACCCCTGGCTTGTTCTTCTGAACTTACCCGGGACATTAAGATTGCTTTTTTCATCGGAATTCTATTTTAGGAATTGTTCGATATTAATTTCCGCGAGTTGCAGAAGGAACCTTCTTATCTTTTTTATTTCATCATCTGTATATCTGTGTCCGTTTTTACACAGGATCTCCTTCGCTTTTATGAATGAAATCATGATTTAATCTGAGTATACCGTCTCCCTGTTTATCAGGTAAGCAGGCAATTTCCGATTGGCCTGAGATCTTCAATACCATTTTTATTCTTTTAGTTTAATTTTTCGAGTATTTTCACAATTAACAAGTTTCCCTCTTTCTGTTTTCAGCACAATCTCCTGGTATCCGTTTTTCATAATCATGTCAATAAGTCTTTTCTCTATATCCGGGGTTTCAGCACTTGTTGCCTCAACCATGCTGATTTCCTTATCGTCGTCAAAGCGAACTTTTAAGGACTTATATTTTCGTTGCCGTATTAAATCAATAATCTGTGCTTCCTGTTCTGTTAAAATTGTCAACTTTCCTTCTAGCATCTCCAGATCATTTTCTTTTATGAAATCACTCACAATTTCAGTAATGGAAATCGAGATGTAGGATTTATGAATAAACTCCCTAAAATCATTATTCTTATAAAAATCTTCAAAGTAAAATTCCTTAAAAGGAATATATACCCCTTCATGATTAATCAGGATTGCTATATGTGATTTTAGCAAAATTGCATCCAAAACAAGAAGGTAAATAGGTGTAATAGTTATTTGCTGAATTTCCGCGTATATTTTTTCTTTATCAGCTAAAATTTGCTTTACGGCTTCTTTTTGATTATCAGGAGCAATCCGCAATAACATCTCCTCTAACAATTCAGGACTATCGAAGTATTCAATAGCAGATGAAGATTCAAAAAGTGAATCCTTTAATCTACAAATAATGTCGAGTGAAATATTATATTTTCGAAGCTCAATTATCATTTTAAGCCAGACATATTCAACGAAGCTAAATTTTCTCCATTTACGTTTTTCTGTAACTGAGGGAAGTAATCCTCTTTCATCCCAGAATGTAATCCATCTATAGCTTACACCTACTTGTGTTGTAGTAAAGTTTTTTTCGAGGATCTTTATAGATAATTCACTAAATTTTGATGCTTGTTCAGATTGTAAAAAGCAATCTAGTTCATATAGAGTTCGTTGCATGATTATAAATTATACGTAAATGTACAATAATTCCGTATATTTGCAAAAAGTCTTTTATGCTCGATAATTATATCGTAGGGATGTATTATCCTGGAAAGGGTTACTATCATAAATGTGCCTTCCCAAAATGTGATGATCCATACTTTTTTGGACGTAAAAACCAGTTATATCATCCTGATTGTAAAAAACGAATGGATGTCGAAAGGTTAGCTGCAAAGCGGGAAAAAACAAAAGATGAAAATAAGATAATGGAACAAAATCTTAAAATACTCGAGAAATTATATCCCAGATCAATGGGTATTAATGAGATTCCTGCAATCGAACTTAGGATTGAAGGCTTTGATTTTAATTCTCCTTCAAGAAGAATAAAAACAAAAAATTACGGGTATGAATGTCTTTTAGTACATGGCTATGTGTTTTAGCCCCGTAGAAGATCGGACATAATTATAGTTTAATATCTGTAATAAATTATTATAATTATGTCTATGGAAAAGCGAACATTCACAAAAGAAGAGAAGCTTCAGATCTTAAAAGAAGTATCTGAGCGGGGCGTAACTGCCACATTAGAGCAGCATGGTATTTATCCAGCTACTTATTATAGCTGGAAGAAGAAATATGAAACAATGGGAGAAGCCGGTTTCCGTCATGGAATGACCCCGGCCCATTTGAAAGAGATAAAGCGTTTAGAGAAAGAGAATTTGCTTTTGAAGAAGCTTTTGGCAGAAAAAGAGATAGAAGGATACTTAAAAGATGAAGTGCTAAAAAAGAAGTATGCCTTGGCGAGAAAAAACAAATAGCTTGTAAATACATCGGTTTAGGCCTAATGCGAGACAAGGCCTTGTCAATTCTGAAGCTAAGCCGACATCAATACTATTACAAGCCAAAAGGCCACCGTCCAGGCAAGAAGCCTTCGCAGACCACATTAAAGCAAGTACAACAGCAGATTATAGAGGTAAATAACCAAGAAGTGATTGAGGAGATAAAAACCACCCAGTCAGACCCCGACACTAATTATGGCTACCGTAAGATGAGTACTCAATTGATGATTGCTGGATATTATATAAACCATAAAAAAGTATATCGATTAATGGAAGATGCAGACCTTCTAAAAGAGCGGCACAAAAGGATGGATAAAACCTTTGTGAAGTATCGCATAGTTACACCTGATGGCCCCTTAGAACTTCTTGAGATGGATATCAAATATGTTTGGGTAACCAAAGACAGACGCCATGCTTACATTCTAACAATCATTGATACTTTCACCCGGTTTGTTCTGCACTGGCAGGTCGGGTTTTCAATGAAAGCCCGACAGGTTAAACAAGCCTGGGTGGCAGTTATCTCCAACTACCTTCAACCAGCAGATCTGCTTCGCAAAAAAATCCATATTGAAATCAGGAATGATAACGGACCACAGTTTGGGGCCAAAATCATACGGAAGTTTTTTGAGGAGAATTATCTTAACCAGGTTTTTACACACCCTTATACACCTCAGGAGAATGGCCATATTGAGAGCTTTCATTCAATCCTATCCAAGGCAATAGCCAACCAGGCATTCTGGGATATGGACGAACTTGTTGCCAGATTGACAACGTTCTATGAAAAATACAATAATGTAAGGCTGCATGGATCCATTGCTAATTTGCCCCCGAGAGTGTTCTGGAATCTGTGGCAAGAAGGTAAAATCACAAGAAAAGTGCTTAAGAACAAGAAAGTAAAATTCAACTTGAACATCCCTTACCAACAACTATCGGGTAACATGAACCTGAGGGAAGTTTCTTGCCCTCAAACGAAAACCCTCGATGGGTTGGAGGATGAGAATATAAACGAAACGTTCGGCGCCGAATCATTTCTACAACCATCGGTATAAAAATCACCGTCGGTCGTTCCTTGCCAGTACAATAATATGAAGAAAAATGATTAGTTTAGATCCTGAAAAGTAATTAGTCCGATTAATAGGGGGCTAAACCAATTGCACTGTGTATCATCGTTTACAGAAAGATTTTTCTTAATTGCTCTGTTAGTTATGAATTTCTTTGTTAAGGGTTTTGAGGAAGACAATCTTGCTTTGATTTTTTCCAAAATATCTTCTCTTGCTTTACGGTCTCTTTCT
>JAUUZM010000207.1 GCA_030589965.1 Bacteroides sp. | reverse complement strand
GGGAAATGCATTCCTCGGCCAGCAGAAAACTGAAGATCCTGAGTATGCTTTTATGTTCCGCGGAAGAATGGACGAACGATATGATATGTGTCGCGCAGTGAGGGACAATAAGTACAGGTATATAAAAAATTATAATCCTCATCGGATTTATGGACAGAAGATAAGGTATTTATGGAGAGCCCCATCCCTGCAATCATGGGAAGCCGCCTACCTTGCCGGAGAATGTAATGAGGCACAGAGCATTTTCTGGAATACCAAGCCCCATGAGGAATTATACGATACTGAAAATGATCCATGGGAAGTAAATAATCTTGCCGCTGATCCTGCCTACAATGACATTCTTATTCGTATGAGAAAAGCTAATAAAGATTGGTTGATGAGAATTTCTGATGCCGGATTTATTCCCGAAGGCGACCTTGTCCGTCGAACTAAAGGAAGCAATGGGTACGATTATATGCGCTCAGGAAATGTTCCATTGGAAGAAATAATTGAAGCAGCAGAAATTGCATCCCTGGGCGATCCAAATAATCTGGGACTGCTTACAGAATATTTAAAAAACAAAGACAGTGCAATTCGATACTGGGGTGCAACTGGTCTGCTGATTCTCGGAGAGAAAGCCGCTCCCTCAAAAGCAGAACTTATGGAGGTACTGGATGATGAATCACCCAACGTCATTGCTTCAGCAGCTGAAACCCTGCTTCTTCTGGGAGAAAAGGAAGTTGCCATCAAAGCCTTGCTTAGCGTTTTGAAATATCCGGAAGACAAGGCCATCTTGCATGGACTGAATATAGTTTCCCAGTACAATCTGGACGATCAGAGGATGAAGGAAGCCATCGTTTACCTTTCTACTCAGCCTCAGTTCAGCTATTCTCAGCGCATCGTGGAATACCTGGCCGGGAAATGGGATCTTAAGATCTAAATTGATAAAAAATGAAACATGATTAAGCTCTCTTTTCACCTGGTGATCCTCAGTCTGTTAATTAGCAGCTGTGGTTCAGGTTCCAACTCCGGTTCTAAATCCGGAAAGGTGGGATTCTCAACCCGGGAGACCAGCCAGGGTATCGAATTAGCCGAAAACGGGGATCCGGTATTCTTTTACCAGAGAATACCAAAATCGGGCGATGGGGAACACTATTTTAATAATTACATTCACCCCCTTTACAACCTCAATGGTGATACCATTTCCGAAGAATTTCCGGAGGACCATTTCCATCACAGGGGAATTTTCTGGGCCTGGCATCAGCTCTTCATGGGTGATCTGAACCTTGGGGACCAATGGATGATGGATGGTATTAGCCAGGAAGTTACAGATGTGAGTACAGAATTATCAGAAGATGTAGCAGTCTTCAGTATTTCCGTATCCTGGCATTCTTCGGTGATGGACAATGATGAGCCCTTTCTGGATGAACAAACCATCATTACAGTCCACCCTCGTAAGGAGAACCTGAGAATAATTGATTTCGACATTGCTCTGACATCTCTTGTACCAGGCCTCAAGCTTGGAGGATCAGATGATGAAAAAGGATACGGAGGATTCAGCGCCCGGCTCAAAATGCCTGATGACCTTGTATTTACTTCCGAAACGGGTGAGGTTAAGCCACAAAAACTCCAGCTGCAAGCAGGTCCCTGGATGGACTTTTCAGGCTCTCTGGGGTCAACACATGATCTCCCAGGGGAAACCCATGAACCCAACGGGGTGACCATAATTTGCCATCCAAACACCCCGAACTACCCGGGAACCTGGATACTAAGACAAAATAACAGCATGCAAAACATCGTCTTTCCTGGTCAGAAAGCAGTCCATGTCCCAATTGAAAAACTAACTGTACTCAAATACCGCATGATCATCCATTCCGGTAATGCTAAAAGTCTGGATTTAGACAGACTTTTCGATATTTAGAATCTGAGTTCTAATATTTCTCCATTCTTGGGAATATATTTTTTTTTCTTCCATTACCTTTTATGTATTGCCATAAATCACTCATTCGATTTATGTAATACCAGAAAAATGTCCCCTAAATAATCCTGCCAAGTAAATAGCCGTCTATTTCCAGGTATCCTCCCCTGATTTCTAATAGGTAAAAAACTGGACGGTTATTAATGAAATGACGGCATTCCTTGATTTGATTATTCGTGATAATCACATAAAACATTAGAACTATTTTTTTTTTCATAAATTGATGTCACATACGAAACTTAATAAACTACCAAAAGTTCGTATTAATACAGATATGAAGAGACATGGTTTTGTATAAGTACAATCCAACTGCCTGTATTCTCTCAATGCTAATTATTGTCCTCCTGCTGGGCCATACCCAAATAAAGGTTCATGCCCAATCCTACAGTTATGAGATTGAACAGGTTGCTTTCACCACCGAACTCTCTGGATTCGTAGGTACCTGTATGCTGCAGGATAGCGACGGATTTATGTGGTTTGGTTCAATCGATGGCCTATACAGGTATGATGGTGCTGATTTTAAAGTTTATCGCCATAATCCGGATGATAAAAACTCGATTTCAAATGATATTGTATCACATCTCATCGAAGACAGCGAGGGAATATTATGGATTGGTACCGGTGTAGGATTGAACAGGTTTGATAAACATGCAGATTCTTTTAAAACATATATTCCTGACCCTGACAATCCAGCAAGAGGTCTAACTAGATCAATAAAATATTTACACGAAAACCATGAGGGGATTATCTGGATAGCAACACATAAAGGTTTCTATAGATTTGATAAAACTACAGAGACTTTCAAAAGTTATAATATTAGTCCGGTTGATACAATGGGAATGCATATTATCAACAGCATTGATTTATTTTATGAAGACCGGGCAGGTACTCTCTGGATCTGGCATGGAGGAAGTAGATTAAGCAAAATTGCATCAGGAGCAGATTCCATTGAGACAGTCGCAGTTTATACTTGTGGATTAAATACGTTACTGGAGGACAAATCAGGCAGGTTCTGGATTGCAACTTACTGTGGTCTATACCAGTATAACAGGAATAGTAATACTATTAAACAATATTTACATGACACCACTGATGCCAACCGCTTAAACAACGAGATGATAAGGGCCATCATTGAAGATGACCAGAACAATTTATGGATAAGGACATTTGATGGAATTTATAAATACAATCAACAATTGGAATTGCTGTTTCATTGGAAACATGTTGAAGAGCCACAAGGTTCAACCTTCTATCAATCTAAAACTAATTTCCTGTGTGAAGACCGTGAAGGGACAATCTGGTTTTTTACAAGGGATGGGATAAACAAAGTAATAAAAAGATACAGGAATTTTAAGGTAAATGATCCTAAACCGCAAACAATTACTTATGTGGAAAGCATTTGCCTGGGAAAAAGGAACAACATCTGGATGGGAACCAAGTCTGGAATATATAATTATAGCTACCAGAATAATGAATATACTCCTTATAAATTTACCGATAATGATTTCCTGAACAGCGCATTTAATCCATTTAGTGTACATCAAATTTTTATTGATAGCAGGGGGGATATATGGATAGTTACTGACAAGTTTGAATTATATAAAATGATTCGTCAGGATAATAATACATTTCAACCGGAAAAATATTTATTTGGACATGGTAACAATTCTAATATTTTTGAAGGTAACATTATTTATATTTTTGAGGATAGCGAGGGGCGATTATGGATTGGAAGTAACTCTCAAACACTTCGTTATTATGACAGAGATAAGGATAGAATCATTAATCTGGTCAATAATCCCAATAGTACAGACACTTTAGGATGGTCGGTTATACGACATGAAACAAAGTCCAACATTTTATGGGCTACGGGAAAATCTGGAATTTATAAGATAATACCTCCTTTCAAAATGGTATCTGAACATACTGTTATGGCTACCAATGTAATTCAATGTAAAGTACCGGGTGATAATTTTAACCCTGAATTATTGCAAAATGTTCGATCAACATTCATGGATAGTGAAGGTACAATATGGTTAGGAACATGGAATTCAGGACTAGTTAAACTAAGTGAGCAAAAGATGCCAGATACGGACCAGTCTCAGTTTAGTATTACAAATTACCGCACCAGACATGGTCTGCCCTCTAATGGTATTAAAAGTATTATTTCTGACAACAAGGAAAACCTGTGGGTGGGAACCAGAAACGGATTGTCAAAATTCAACCGACAAACTGAAGATTTTACTAATTATTTTATGCGACACGGATTGCCCAGCAACTGGTTTGGGTTTGGTGTTGCAAAGTCTAATGATGGAGAATTGTTTTTTGGTACTGCAAAGGGGATGATATCCTTTTATCCTGATAGCATTCAGAATAACCAGATAATACCACCAATTGTCCTTACCAATATAAAAATAAATCATCAATCCATTACTCCTCATGAAGAATCAATACTTAAGAAACAGATAGCTTACTCAGATACGATAGAACTAAAATACAATCAGAACAATCTCTTCTTTGAATTCGCTGCTTTGAATTATAACCAGCCCCAGTACAATCAGTATAAATCTAAATTAGAAGGATTACATAGTGATTGGATCTATTCAGGTAGCAGAAATTTCGCTGAATACACCAACCTGAAATCTGGAAAATATGTCTTCCTTGCCACTGGTTCAAACAATGATGGAGTATGGAATGAAGAAGGGGACTCTCTTCATATTATCATCCATCCACCTCCCTGGCGAGCATGGTGGGCGTATTTAATCTATGGTATCCTTCTTGTCATGTTAATACGATGGTACAGAAATTTCCTGCTGAACCGGGTAAAGCTCCAAACTGCGGTTGAGATTGAAAGAGTTGAAAAAGAGAAGGTTCTTGAAATGGATCAAATGAAATCCCGCTTCTTTGCCAATATTTCACATGAATTCAGAACCCCATTAACACTTATTTTAGGCCTTGTTGAAGGCCTTCAAAAAAAGAAATCCAGTGATGTGGGAGTAAAAACTAAGGATTTGGGTGTCATTCATAGAAATGCCCAGAGGCTTCAGCAACTGATCAATCAATTGCTGGATCTCTCTAAGCTGGAAACGGGTAAAGTCAAACTACAGATTTCAGAAGGTAGTTTCACTGAATTTATCAGAATGATTGTTTTTTCTTTCCTTTCCCTTGCTGAGAGCAAAAAAATTGGGTATGAATATGAGCTTCCCGAGATACCCGGCCTGGTATACTTCGATCGGGATATACTGGAAAAGATACTTACTAATCTAATTTCCAACGCATTCAAATTCACCCCCAATGGGGGAAATATTAATATTCTCCTGAACTACATATCGGCAGAAGACAAGGAAGCACCTTCATTTGCAGAAATATCAGTTCGGGATACCGGAAAAGGAATTCCTGCAGAAAAACTGAAAAAGGTCTTTGACCGTTTTTACCAGGTAAGTGATTCCGACTCCAGGGAACAGGAAGGAACCGGTATCGGTCTAGCCCTTACAAAGGAACTGGTGGATTTATACCGGGGTGAGATCCATGCCGAAAGCGATATCAAAAAGGGCAGCATATTCAAGGTAAAATTCCCTATTTCAAAGGAATTTTTCAAAGGGGATGAAATTGAAATTGTTCCACCTGAGGCAGAAACAGAAAAGGTTGCTGTAGATCTGAATTCAGACCTGCAAGAAGAGATAATGCCTTCCAAAGCTCATAAGGGTGTAAAAGACAAGGATGCATCGGTAATCCTGATCGTTGAAGATAATATAGATCTCAGAAATTATATCTCACGTAACCTGGTCAATGAGTATCAAATCCTGGAGTCAGAAAATGGCCGCAAAGGATTGACCAAAGCCACTGATTTGATACCGGATCTGGTGATCACTGATCTTATGATGCCGGAAATGGATGGCATGGAGATGTGTGAAAAGATAAAGAATGACGAACGTACCAGTCATATTCCCATAATCATGCTGACTGCCAGGGCTGACAGGGACAGCAAGCTGGAGGGGCTGAAAACCGGGGCAGATGACTACCTCATCAAACCCTTTGATGCAGAGGAGCTGAGGGTAAGAACAAGAAATCTCATTGAGCAAAGGAGAAAGCTCAGGGAGAAGTTCCTGGAAGAATTCAGGATAAAACCCCTAGAGGAAACCATCAGGATTCCCGGTGACAAACTTTTGCGAAAGGT
>JAUUZM010000295.1 GCA_030589965.1 Bacteroides sp. | reverse complement strand
TTAAAAACCGGTATACTGGCCGGTTTAATACTTACTGGCGGCGGATTACTGAATGCACAATACCCTTCCGGGGAGGAGATCATGGATCGAATGGACAAGAATATGTCCTCAAAAAATCGTATTCTGACATCAAAAATGGTGATTCATGGTCCCCGGTCAAGCCGTACCATAGAATCAAAATCCTGGTCGGTTGGGGAGGAAAAATCATACTCAGAATATCTTTCCCCTCCAAGGGAAGCGGGCACGAAAATGCTAAAACTGGAAGAAGCCCTCTGGATCTATTCCCCTTCAACGGACCGGACAATCCAGATCTCCGGACATATGCTCAGGCAATCTGTAATGGGTTCCGACCTGTCATACGAAGATATGATGGACGACGCTACCTATAAGGATAACTATATTGCAGAGGTAACAGGTGAGGAAATTATCCGGGACACTAAATGCTGGGTTATTCACCTGGAAGCGAAGACTGATGATGTCACTTACCAGCTGCGAAAGATCTGGATGGATGAGGAGAAGTATATTCCCTTGAAAGAAGAACTCTACGCGAAGAGTGGCAAACTTTTAAAAATGACAGAGCTGTCTGATTTCAGGAGGGTGCAGGGTAGATGGTTCCCCGGGAAAATGGTTTTTAAAGATATGCTTAAAAAGGGGGACGGGACTGAATTCATAATAGATGAGATAATATTCGATGCAGATATCCCTGAACATCTGTTTACAAAAGCAGCTCTCAGGTAATCAATGAATTCTACTTCATCATGGTGAATGAAGGTTCTGTATGCTTCTTAGGAGGCATGGGTATCATAGCTGAAGTCCGCTTTATATAATCCCTGTACCCGGTTCGCCTTCGGAGCATTCGCCGGTCGATCATCGGGATGCTGATCGTGTAGAACATCAGGATCATGAAAACAGGACCTGGGAGGATCCACCAGTAGAAATCTTCCATTCCGGTTGAAAACAGGAAGAGTCCAACCCAGAATAATACTTCTCCGAAGTAATTGGGATGCCTGGAGTATTTCCATAATCCGCCATCCTGAAAATCGCTTTTTGATTTTTCCCTGTTAAATCTTCTCAGTTGAAGATCGGCAATAGTTTCTATCATAACCCCGGCAATCAGAACTGCTATGGCAATCCATTCCATTAGTCCCATTGTTCCTTCATGCAAAACAAGGGCAGGAAAAACCGAGAGACAGCCAAAAAAAACAATTAAAGTAGGAAACAGGTGTATCCCGGCCAGACTGACTATCCAGTACTGTTCCTGATATTTAAACCGAAAGGAAATGTAACGCCAATCCTCATCCTTGATCCCTCTCCACCTGGTTAGCCAGTTCAGGGTTAGCCTGAGGGACCAGAAAATCACTGTAGATAAAATAAGTATCTGCATCAGGGTCAGAGCTCCCAATGTCTGTTCATTGAATACCCAAAATAACATGACGATAGGAGGCACAATACTCCAGTACGGATCGTACAAGCTTGAATTATTAAACATTAACGAGAACAGGAATATGACCAGCGTGGCCAGGATATCAAGGGTAATTACAATAAATAAGGGGTGGAAAATAGAAATGGCATCATAGACCAGCCATACCATGATCCCAGCCGTAACATAGGCAAACAGGCAGATTAACAATCCTGTTCGCTTATTGCTTTTTCTTTTCCTTTCCAGACTCTCCATTCATACTTGATTTCAATCTGGTAAAATACCAAACTTTTTAATACACTGAAATACAAGTTTTGAACCTATCCGTTTTTTGCTTTCATCAATGATACGTGATTAATGGTGTGAATTATTATTTTATTACAAACAGTTTGGTTTATTTCGCATTAACAATAAAACCAAAAAATCACTATTATGGAAACTGCAACCGAAACTGCAATAGAAACTGTCGACAAGGCTCAGGTATGGATCCAAAAACTAATTGATCTTTTAAGCGTCTGGGGACCAAAATTATTATTGGCTATCGTCCTTCTTGTTGTTGGTCTGATAATTATTAACCGAATCGTCCGGTTGATGAGACGTTTATTGAAAAACCGGAGCGTGGAACCTACCCTCATTCCTTTCTTGACCGGAATGGTAAATATTCTCCTGAAGGCAATGCTGATTATCAGTGTCATTGACATAGTCGGCATTAAAACGACATCTTTTGTGGCTATTTTGGGTGCTGATGGTCTTGCTGTTGGTCTTGCCCTCCAGGGAAGCCTTGGCAATTTTGCCGGCGGGGTCCTTATCATCATCTTTAAACCCTATAAGGTAGGTGATTATATCGAGGCCCAGGGCGCAGCAGGAACCGTTAAAAGTATACAGATATTCAATACCATACTGACCACTTATGATAAGGTTCTAAAAATCATACCGAATGGTCCCATGTCATCGGGGACTATCACCAATTATTCTGAACAATTAACAAAACGCCTCGAACTGGTTTATGGAATCAGTTATAATGATGATTTGCAAAAAGCTAAAAACGTTCTCACAGAAATGGCTGAAGCAGATTCCAGGGTACTCAAAGAACCGGCCCCTTTTATCGCGGTAAAAGAATTGGCAGACAGTTCGGTAAATCTTCTTGTCAGGATATGGTGTAAAAAAGAAGATTACTGGAACATAAACTTCGACTGGCAGAATGATGTAAAGCTCAGGTTCGATAAAGAGGGACTTACTTTTCCATTCCCACAAAGGGAAGTCACCACTTTTGCAGGGCAGTCGTAGACATACAGCTGCACTGATTCTCCTTAACAGAGTTCGGAATATAAGCATCTGAATTCAATACGCTTTACCCAGCCTTGCCATAAATTGCCTGAAGGTTCCTCTGAATATAAACATTGAAGAGCCTCAATCCTTTCTCACCACTTTCAATGATGAGACCTTTTTCCAGGAGAGACCGAACTATTCTGGCAATTGAACTTGGAGCAGGAAGTTCATATTTAAAAATGAATGCTCTTGATTGAGGTTCGAGGACGTAATCTTCACAAGCTATTGCTACCAGGATTTTCCATTGCTGTCTGCTCAGAACGAATTCCTGCTCTCTGGCCATTGATTTGTGGTCTTCCATGATGTCTGACCAAACATGCTCAAGAGCTTCCTGATCGATAGAATTCTCAGACTCACTATAGATCCTCGATAATACCATCTGAGTAAAGCCTGTATGGCAGTAGGTTAAATCAAGTATCTTATAAATAACATCCATCTCAAAAGGTTTTTTATTCTTTTTGAGAATAGAGAAAACTTCCTGGGCATAATTTTCTCTGTCAATCTCATGTAGTTCCATCATTTGAGTTGACTGAAAAAATGGTCTGTTAGCATCCAAAAAAATTTCCTTCATCAGACTTTTCTTAGAACCAGAGAAAAGGAAAGTAATCTCCGGAAAACTTTGTATCATACCTCTGAGGGTGGCTTCTGCATTTTTTTCTTCATAATTCGCAACTTCCTGAAATTCGTCAAAAGCAATAACCACATTTTTCTTTAAATCACTTACAGATCTAAACAGTTGGGGTAGGCCCTTGACGACGTTCTCTGGATTGGCAAGATTGAAATTTACTTGTGGAATTCCAGAAAGAGGATCAAAGGTTAATGACACCCCCAGACTACCCATTATTTTATGAAGACCTGATTCCTGCAATATCTTGTTATCATATAATACCTCAGTCAATTTCTGGGCAAACTCCAAAAAATTTCTTGTAGCAAAAAGATCAACAAATATGGGCTCATAAGTTTTATAGTCCAACTTACTGAAGACATGCTTAATTAGCATTGTTTTACCAAACCTTCTATGAGAAAACAGCGTAAGATTACGATCGCTTTCAATAGCATCAATTATTTTTCGCGATTCAACTTTCCTGTCTATAAAATATTCAGGACCCTTATAGGTTTTTATAGAAAATGGATTCATAGTACAATTTTGCGCAACGCTTTAATTTAAGCTAATATAATACTTTTATGCGTTACGCACAAATATTTCAATCTATGATACACAAATGCGTAATAATAATTAAAGATCAATGCTTACAAGAATTTGCTGAGAATAATCTATCTGTCCCTCTGCGAAGTGCAAAATGAAATTGATTTTTCCCCGGACGGGTCCGTTG
>JAUUZM010000206.1 GCA_030589965.1 Bacteroides sp. | reverse complement strand
AATCCGGGTGGAAATGTACAAGTTGCTGTAGATCCGTTGGTATTCATGGAGACTTGTTATTTTTCCACCTGTAATAAATGACCATGTTGTATTCTCTCCTTTTGTAATAGCCCCATCAGGAAGGATGGAACCCTGTGAAGGCCGGATGATATAAGTAAGGATGGGGAAAGAAACCTCACAGGCAATAAGAAGATCCTGTGAAGATGACAGGGGCGTTGCAGACAGGACAAATGAAGGACCGAGATTCAATCCCAGGCTGTGAGAATATGAATTATTAAACCAGACATTATGGGATATTCTTCCATAACTCGCGAGTAAATGTGCACCAAAATATACGTTTAAAACTTCCGTGTCTGTATAAAGCTTCCATGCCCTGATCCAGTCAATATTCCCGCGATATAGATTTGCGGAAGATTCATTGTCGGGCTCGGGTTCAATAAGATTATTCTGAAAAATAAATTCTACATGATTATAATACCGCTCATTGTATTCATCCAGTCCAACTTTAAACAAATACCCCCCCCCTTTGTACTGCAATGGCGAAATGTACTCATCAAGAATTTTACTGTGGTTCAAACCGGTTCCGACACTGACCAACATGGAATCTGCCTGGGCCAGCATGGAAGATCCTGCCAGCATGCATGAGCCTGTAATGAGGAAAAGAATGGAAGTAATTTTACGCATCAGAATACAAGAATCTACTCTGAGGTAAATATAAGGTTTAATGCGGGTTGTGGAAGCTTGGACTGGTAAAGATGTTTGCCATGTTTCCCAGTGCCGGTTGCTACATTGCTGATATGCCAATTCCCCGGAAGGGCAAACTTTGCCTGGAAGGTGGAGGGAGGAGTGTCTCTGTTGACCGGATACCAAAAGATGCTTGAATCCATATTTGTCAGTGCCTGCTTTGCCAGTTTTCCAGAGTAGCTCATGGCGATATGAAGCTGTTCATTGGGCAGGATCGGCTCCTGTATATAGAGCACAAGTTTCCCGGTATCCAAAGTGTTGAATTCGTAATATTTTAATTCCTGAGCTGTCAGAGAATTGATTTCAAGTCCCGAATTAAGATAAAAACAAATACTGTCGGAATACTCCTGGCGGGGTACAAAAACCATCTGCACATTGGCTGAGATCGTAGCCTCTTCCGGATCAATGGCAGCCTTTATATTATAATGGGTGATGTGGTATGGTTCATATGGATTGCAGGAGGACAGTACCAATATGCCCAGAATTATAGTGAAGATCCTCAATAATACACCTTCTTCGTATTTCTTCATGTTATTGAAGTTTTATTTCACAGTATTCATGAAAACACGGGTCAGAAAGAAACCTGCAAAAACAAATACTATTCCGATAATATTATTGGCAAGAATGTTTAGAGCGGCAAGTCTGATTTCATTATCCCTCACCAGGTTTAGGGTCTCCAGGGAAAAGGTGGAAAAAGTAGTAAATCCGCCAAAGAATCCTATTAAGAGGAATGTCCTGAAATAAACTGGAAGAGAGGAGTTTTCCATAAAGGCCCAGGTGATTCCAATCAAAAGGGAACCAGTTGAATTGACTAGCAGTGTGCCCAGAGGAAAAAGGGTGTCAGTAAAGCGTTGGACCAGTCCGGAGGCCGCATATCTGGCCAGAGTACCGAGGGCTCCCCCGCACATGAGAAACAATATTTTGATCATATGGGAATAAAATTAACAATATTTCAACAATGCAGTAATAAGCTTTTACGATTATCTATATTTATAAAAACACTAAATCATGAATAGTATACCTGTTCTCCACGTCACCGAAAAGACCCTTGCCGAGGCATATGAAAATGCACTTCTGAAACTATATAAGGAAGGCACCAGGTTTCAAACCCAGTATGATAAGCCAGGAGATCCCCTGAGCCTCGATTGTACCATGAACATCACCATCCTTGAACCGGAAACGGATCCTTTGATTCATCAGGCATTTCCAGGTGGAATAGATGATCTCAAAGAGTATGAGCTTGAATTAAAAGGATTTAAGGATCATTGGGTGAAAAATATGAATGATCCAAATGATACTCGATGGGAATATACATATCATGGCAGATTGAAGAGATATGGTTCATGGAAGGAGCTTTCCGGTGAAGGAAAGGAGAGGACGGACGTGGGATTCCAGGTGGACCAGATTGAAAATGTGATCCGGAAGCTTGTGAAACAACCTTTCACCCGACAGGCACAAATGATCACCTGGATGCCCAATCATGATCTTAAGGTATATGATCCGCCTTGCCTGCAATCCTTATGGTACCGAACTACGGAAGATGAGAATGGAGTACAGTGGCTGAACTGCAATATCCGCTTCAGAAGCAATGATGCCTGGGGAGCCAATTTCATGAATATGTTTGGTTTTATCAGGTTTAACAGGGAAATGATCGCTGATGAAATTTCCAGAAGGAATGGGAAAACTGTAAAACTGGGAAGACTTAACTGGCAGGCTGATTCCTATCATATTTACGGAAAGGATATTAATCAGGCAAGGGAGATGTTATTCGACCGGATTGATTCCATGAGCCTGGAGGAAAGGACCTTTAATTTTTACGATGATTTCATTCAGGAAATGTATAATGGAGCCGAGGAGCAGGTCTTAAAAAAGATCAGCCAGTATGATGAGCAACATTCCTGAGAAAGGCTGGGATTATAGTTTCCAGTTGCTCAAGGTTTTCATATTTGAGAAGGGATACTTCTTTACTTCCTGATATCATAGCAGATAATCCATAATCGGCTTCTTCATTGTATAAACAGAGAACAGGTTTTTTCATGGAAAGGGCAGAGGCTATTTCATAACCAACACCAAGACTGGGTACCGAGACTTCGGCAACCATGATATCTGATTGATGAATCCATTTCATGTCACGGTCATGGATTTCCATGTCTGACATGTTATTGCTGTCCATGCCGATGGCTTTATCATCTCCCACATGCTCGGTATACACATTGCCGAAAGTTCCCAGGAATTCAATGATTTTCTTGTATTTCTCAGCCAGTTGTCTTCCTCCCCTGATGGAGCCGGCAAAATAAATGTTTATAACATTATCTCTCATTTTTGATAAGGAAAGGGTTTAGGATTAAGTAATTCAACCAGGGTGCTCCTTAATGACTCTGCGCAGAAAAAATTTCCAAGGGGATTATAATGGCCAATAAAGTACTTTTCGATATAATTATCAATTCCTATATTATACTGTTTGAAATCTTTTGAATGTTCCTCCAAAAGATCGATATAGGGCAATTGATTTTCATTGAGAAAATGAACAAATTCGGCATCAAATCTTGTTCCTTCATTAATGTATTTTCTTATGGTGCCTCCCCCAAAGGAAAGAACATATATGATTTTCTTGTTATTCGATGCAGCAAATCTTTCGATTTTCTTTACAATTTCTTTCGAAGAAAAGATGGCTGCTCGGCGGTGTACCTCGCCTGCCTGTTTATCGAGAGTGGCAGAGCTGTCGAGATTGGTCTCGATACCATGGGTCTTGATCAGTTTTTTTAAGGATTCAAATCCCTTATCCGGGTTTTCTGTATCTGCATTTTTATGTGCCAGCATTATCTTCAGAACAAAGTCATCCTTGAAGAGCTTGTATGTTTTGTCCAGGTCGCAGAGATCATAGAAGGATTCGGGGGTTGGACAGGGATTTTTACATTCGGTTATTGTACCTTTCTTCATATCTATCTTTACATATGGCAATGTCGCCTCAATATGCTGAGGGTGTTTACTTACCCGGATGTTTCTCCAGGAATCAAGGTTTCTTTCGTGATCAGCCTCATAAATATTAAAAATGATGTATTCTGAAGGTTTTTCCTTTTCTTCCTTTAACATTCGAAGATATGCCTGGTATACAGACCATCCGCCGATACCAAAATTCCGGACCGGTTCCTGAATATTCGCGGCCAGGATCTCCTGCCAGGTCTCATGGTCGCTTACCTGGTGGCATTGGGTAAAGCTGTCACCATAGGTATTGATCCGGCAGGCTTTCTCAGCATAATTACTCATTATGCGCTCACCGTCATTTTCAGCATAGGTATAGGTCGATACAGAATCATCGATCCCGTCCCTGAACCGGGCATTGCCAAGCAGCCATCCGAATTCGCTGTGATACCTTGAGAATGGGAAAGCTTCTCCTGCCAACCATTCCTTTACCTCTTTTTTTGTGTAGAGGATATCTGCAAGGTATGCCCTTTCGTCCATTGGATCTGAGGATTTTTCGGATCCTATTAAATTTTCAGCCTGAAGAATACCAGTAGTGATTAAGCTGCCAGCACCAATGGCAAGTCCGGATTTAGCTGATTTGCTGATAAATTGTCTGCGTTTCATATAGTTATTTTTTATTCTTCAAGAATTTCTATGATACCCACATCAATGGCCTGTTGCCTCAACTTTGATCGCCTCTGCAGAGGAGGGTCCTTGGCGTATCCGTATACGGCAATAATGTTGGTTCCCTTCCTGAGAATTTCTTTCAGGGCATTATCGAAGTCGACCATTTGATGGAAATTTTCTGATGGAGTGAAGACCCCCAGTTTGTTTCCATTCACATATACAGCAGATACTGTGTTGTATGTGAGTACGTTAAGGTATAATTTCCCCTGGGAGAGTTCATCTATTGTGAATTCCTTTCGTATCCATATCCCTGTTGTGTCCCAGTCAGTACCTTTTCCGAAAAGTATTGGTTTTCTGCGATTACCGAATGGGGCATTACCGGTTACAAGGGCGGAATCATCAAAATCTTCCATGAACCAGTTGCGATCAGGTGTATCGCTGGTATAATTCCATTGAATACTGTCCGATTGTTCTGAGCATGGAAGAAGGAATCTGTAACTCAGAGGCTCCTGGTAAAGTTTATCAGAGGCAGCAACTGCCCGGATGGTATCCAGTTTAATAACTTTCCGGTCATAGGTCATTAATCCGTTAACCTCGATTTCAACATCGGAAGTCTGGGTATAAATGGCTGCTGCCAATCCCTTGGGTATCATTGTTGAGAGATTTTCCAAAAGTTTTTCATAACTCAGGTGCAGATTTTCTATCGATCCTGTTTCCCTGTATCCCCAGTTATTTCCTTCCTGCCAAAGATGCCCCTCAACCACATTTTTTAGTCCGCCGAACTCCCCAAGGACAGCAGCCCTGCCTCCCTTCAGCGTTGGTATGCCCGGTCCGGGATAATGATGAAGGTCCAGCAAATCGCCCTCTCCGAAATCAGTCCATCCAGAAGGTCCATCGACCAACCTTGTCGGATCCAGTTCACGGGTCCACTGAGTAATTTCATTGGTATTGAATTGTCCCCATCCCTCATTAAATGGTACCCAGCATATGATGGAGGGGAAATGATCAAAGGCTTTAATTATCGCTTCCCATTCATGGCGGAACAATTCTTCATGGCCTTCGGCTCTATCAATATCTTCAGTAGCATTGCTTGACAAACCACCTTCCAGCCTGGGCATATCCTGCCAGACCATTAGTCCCATGCGGTCACACCAGTAATACCAGCGTGCAGGTTCCACCTTGGTATGTTTCCGCGCGGTATTAAATCCCAGGGCTTTTGTGATACGGATATCGTATTTCAGGGCCTCGTCGGAAGGAGCTGTATAGAGTCCATCCGGCCACCAACCCTGGTCCAGTGTACCATAATTAAACAAGGCTTCATTATTGAGAAAAATCCTGAAATAACCGTGTTGGTCCTTTCGGAGTTCCACTTTTCTCATTCCGAAGTAGCTCTGAACTTCATCCAGGGTGTCAGGGCCTGAGAGGAGTTGAACCCGGAGATCGTAAAGTTTAGGTGAATCAGGGGACCATAGCTTTGCATTCGGAATTGAAAGCTGTCCTTTAGTACCGGGTTCCAAAATCTTTTGAGATACAATTTTCCCTCTGTCCAGCACAGCTATACTGATTTTTTCAGATGATGAGGGATCATTGAGCAATACTTCAACCTGTACAAGGCCAGCATCTACATCAGGAATAGCTATCACATCTGTTATGTGAGTATCGGGAACGCTCTCAAGCCAAACCGTTTGCCAGATACCTGACACAGGAGTATACCATATTCCCCTGGGTTCGATCAACTGTTTTCCCCTGGCCTGGAGTCCTTTATTTGTAGGATCCCAGACCCGAATTGTAAGAATCTGTTT
>JAUUZM010000234.1 GCA_030589965.1 Bacteroides sp. | reverse complement strand
TTTTATGAAGAAAATATTGGATATTATATTGCTGATCCGCTGTTTCATCAATGGATAATCCAACGTATATAAACCCAAATCAAATCTCTACATACGCTGCACTCATCCAGACCTTTTCCCCTTTTGTCGCGATACGGGGAATTGAACCCCGGACCTCATGATTATGAATCATGCGCTCGAATTATTCCAAAAGGCTATTCATTTTATTAGATGTCTCTGGAAATTCATTTTCAGGTATTATACAATCTGTCAGTAATTCCCTCGTGTTAATAAATTGACCTCCCCGGGTACCCCAGATGGGCTTTATTTTTTATATTATTGCAGGGTGAAAATGATCCGCGATATCCGTAGGTTTTTGGGGGCTTATGAGCTCAAAAGAGCATCAAAGCATGTTAAGAGAAACAAAAGGATCAATAACTTTACGACCGCCGGTTCAGCAGGCATTATTTTTAATTGTTGCAACGAGGAAGAATTTACTGCAGTAAAAGAGTTCAGGGAGTTTCTTGAATCTGAGTCCATTAAAACAGATGTAATAGGATACGTTAGCGCTAAGGAGATACCTGATCACTATTTGCTAAGAACGGGATATAATTTCTTCTGCCAGAAGGACCTGACCTGGTACTATAAACCAAATATGCCATTCATCGATGACTTTATCAAGAAGGAATATGACATTCTGTTTGACCTAAGTCTGAAGGAGTTCTTCCCGGTAAACTATAGTGTAACAATATCACCGTCTGCCTACAAAGTCGGGAGATACCAGGATACTGAAAAGTATGATCTTATGATCGATATTAAGGAAGAAGAAACAGTATCTTATCTTATCAAGCAGATTAAGCATTACCTGTCTATTCTTCATACCCGGAGCTGACTTATCTGGCAGCGCACTCAAATTAAAATTGTCTATATTTGTTAATAATATTTTTGGAAAATGAAGGACAGCAGATTCATCGGTTTAGGAGTTGCTCTTGTTACTCCCTTTAAGAAAGATAATGGCATCGATTTCAGGGCCCTCTCCGATGTGATTGAACATACCATTAATAATAAGGTGGACTACCTTGTTGTTCTGGGCACAACCGGAGAAACACCCGTTCTCTCAGCTGAAGAGCAGGTCTCTGTTTTACAAAAGGTTCTGGACGTTAATAATAGCCGGGTTCCTATAGTAATCGGCATAGGGGGAAACAATACAGCAGAGCTTTTGGAAAAAGTTAATGAATGGGACTTAAAAGGAGTGGATGCTATTCTTACAGCATCACCCCATTATAATAAACCTTCTCAGAAAGGTATTCATGCCCATTACATGGCATTGGCTGAGGCCAGTCCACTTCCAATAATCATCTATAATGTTCCCGGAAGAACGGCAGGAAATATAGAAGCAAAGACCACGCTGGCCCTGGCCTGTGAAAGTGAAAAATTCATTGGTATTAAGGAAGCTTCGGGTGACATGAGCCAGTTGATGGCCCTGGCCTCAAAAAAACCTGATCATTTTCATCTCATTTCGGGTGATGACGCACTTACTCTACCTATGATCAGCCTGGGTGGTTCCGGAGCCATATCGGTTATTGGAAATGCCTTCCCCAGACAATTCTCTGAGATGGTCAGGTTTGCCCTGGCAAACGAATGGGATGAAGCAAGACGGATTCATTTCGGCCTGCTTGAAATCATTGATCAGTTATTTGTTGAAGGAAGTCCATCCGGAATCAAAGCAGCCCTGAGCATATTAAATATCTGTGAGAACCATCTGAGGTTACCACTTGTGCCTGTGAGCCGCAGTACCTACACCAGGCTTTCCGATCTTATCAAGGCTATCCCGATTATGTAGTCAGCACATATGCGCCGCTGATGAAATACCTCTTCTCATCTATGCATTTTAACGTCAAAACATTTTAATGTATATTTGTATATATGGAAACTACATTAAAAAGGGCAACTATTTATCTCGATTCAATGGTTCACAGAGCTCTGAAAGTAAAAGCAGCTCAGGCTTCCAGATCAATTTCTGACCTGGTAAATGAGGCTGTAAGAAATTCTCTGGCTGAAGATTTCGAAGACCTGGAAGCATTTGAAAACCGTCTTAACGAACCCAACCTGGACTTTGAATACATATTAAAAGAACTCAGGTCGAGTGGGAAGATATAGTCTATTTATCAAGCCATCTGCCGTCAAGGAGCTAAATAAACTACCCAAAAAGGACCTTCAGAAGATCGTTAAGAGAATACAAAACCTGGCATTGGATCCCCGGACTGCAGGATGTGAAAAGCTAATTGCCGATGAGAAATATCGTATCCGGCAAGGCTCATACAGAGTAGTTTATTCCATTGAAGACAGACAACTAATTGTTTGGATCGTAAAGATCGGACACCGGAAAGATATCTATAGAAAACCCTAATCAAGTTGTCAATACACAGGCGCCGCTGTTTATATCGGGCTCCAATTTCTTGAATTTAGCTTCAACAACATTGCCATCCTGATATCGGACCTTCACCATATCATTACGGCCTATTTTCTTGCCAGTCCTGACCGGTTCAACCTTTTGCGGTTGACGGGACTGAGCCTCCCCTCCTTCTCCTCCACCCTCGTAAGCAGATTGTGCATCGTTTTTAGTCTGTTTCATACCGCTGGTGTCAAGTCGTTGGGGTCCCCTTGCCTGTTGTACCTGGCTGCTATCCCGCAAGGGAATATTCCCCTTCAATAGGCTGGAAACAACATCTTTATTAATTTTATCAACGGCCGTCTTGAATAGTTCAAAGGACTCAAACTTGTAGATCAGCAATGGATCTTTCTGCTCATATGAAGCGTTCTGAACGGATTGCTTCAGATCGTCAAGTTCCCTGAGGTGCTCTTTCCAGGTATCATCAATGGTTGCCAGGTTGGCTGTTTTCTCAAATCCCTTGATTACCTCATATCCCTCTGTTTCATAGGCTTTTTCGAGATTGGTCAGAATCTGGAAAATCTTACTGCCATCGGAAACAGGCACTACAATATTCTCATACACCTTGCCCTGTTTTTCAAAAACATCCTTGATAACGGGCCAGGCTTGCTGGACCATCACCTGGTGCTTACGCTGGTATGTTTCCTTAACAGAATTATACAGTCTTTCGGTAACCTCCTCGGCATTCAATTCCTTATATTCAGTCTCGTCCACCGGTGGTTCAACTGAAAGATATCTTAATATTTCCTCTGAAAATTCTGAGTAATCCACGACTCCATGGTTATCCAGTACGATGCTTTCACACATATCAAACATCATATTATTGATATCCAGGCTCAGCCTTTCACCAAGTAGTGCATGTCGTCGTTTGGTATAGATAACCTCTCTTTGAGAATTCATGACATCATCATATTCCAACAATCTTTTTCGGATACCAAAGTTGTTTTCCTCTACTTTTTTCTGGGCTCTTTCGATTGATTTACTGATCATCTGGTGCTGAATTACTTCTCCCTCCTTTAATCCAAGCTTGTCCATAATTCCCGAGATCCGAGCGGAACCAAATAAACGCATCAGGTTGTCTTCCAGTGAAACATAGAACTGGGATGATCCCGGGTCTCCCTGACGTCCGGCCCGACCTCTTAGCTGCCTGTCCACCCGCCTGGATTCATGCCTTTCTGTACCTATAATTGCCAGTCCACCTGCCTTCACTACCTCCGGGGAGAGTTTAATATCTGTACCCCGGCCGGCCATGTTGGTAGCAATGGTTACTGATCCGGTTTGACCGGCTGTTGCAACAATATCTGCTTCCTTGGCATGCAATTTTGCGTTCAAAACATTATGATCTATTTTGCGGATCTTAAGCATCCGTGCGAGTAATTCTGAAATTTCCACGGAAGTGGTACCTACCAGTATAGGTCTTCCTTCCCTGACCAGTTTAACAATCTCCTCAATGACTGCATTATACTTTTCCCTGACCGTCTTATACACCAGGTCCTCCCGGTCATCCCTTACGATGTCCCGGTTAGTGGGAATCACTACCACATCCAGTTTATAAATATCCCATAATTCTCCCGCTTCCGTTTCGGCAGTACCTGTCATTCCTGCCAGCTTCTTATACATCCTGAAAAAATTCTGCAGGGTAATGGTGGCAAAAGTCTGGGTAGCCGCTTCAACCTTGACATTCTCCTTCGCCTCAATGGCCTGGTGCAATCCGTCTGAATATCTTCTACCGTCAAGGATACGGCCAGTCTGTTCGTCAACGATCTTAACCTTGTTGTCCATTACCACATACTCGACATCTATCTCAAACAGGGCATATGCCTTCAGGAGCTGGTTAATGGTGTGAACCCGTTCTGATTTAATAGCGTACTCCTGCAATAACTTATCTTTCTTCTCCAGCTTTTCTTCGTCTGTCAAAGAAGTCTTCTCCAGTTCTGCAATCTCAGATCCAATGTCGGGCAGCACAAAAAATCCAGTATCATCGGATGATGTAGTGATCATGTCCAGGCCCTTCTCTGTTAACTCGATGCTGTTATTTTTTTCGTCGATCACAAAATACATTTCATCCGTGACCTTGAACATATTCTTACTGTTCTCCTGCATGTAGAAGTTTTCTGTCTTTCTCATAAGGGATTTATTCCCTTCCTCACTCAGCATCTTGATCATTGCCTTGTTCCGGGGAAGTCCTTTGAAAGCCCTCAGCATATACAATCCGGCCTTGTCGTTATCCTCAGCACTCAGAGCTTGCTTGGCTTCCGGTATAATACTATTGATCAGCTTTCGCTGGGCGTTCACAAGCTTTTCAATCTTGGGTTTCATTTCCTGGAATAACTGGTCATCACCCCGGGGAACCGGACCGGAAATAATCAGAGGGGTACGGGCATCATCCACCAATACCGAGTCCACCTCATCCACAATAGCATAATTATGAATACGCTGTACCAGGTCGGCAGGTGAAATGGCCATATTGTCTCTCAGGTAGTCGAATCCGAATTCATTATTGGTCCCAAATGTTACATCCGCCAGGTAAGCTTTTCTCCGGTCGTCGGAATTGGGCTGATGGTTATCGATACAATCTACTTTTAGTCCATGAAATTCGTACAAGGGCCCCATCCATTCAGAGTCCCTCTTCGCCAGATAGTCATTCACGGTTACAATATGAACTCCCCGACCCGAGAGGGCATTAAGATATACTGGCAGGGTAGCAACCAGTGTTTTACCTTCCCCTGTTGCCATCTCAGCTATCCGGCCCTGATGAAGCACTACCCCACCAATAAGCTGAACATCGTAATGAATCATATCCCATTTGATCATGGTTCCACCTGCCATCCACTCGCTCATCCAGCGGGCTTTATCACCTGCTATTTCAATGCTGTCCCTACCGGCGGCAAGATCCCTGTCATAATCATTGGCGCTTACTTCCAGGTATTCATTCTCTGTGAATCGTTTGGCAGTTTCTTTTATTATGGCGAAAGCAAGTGGTATACTACTATCAAGGACCGACACCAGTTTCTCATCAATCTCCTTTTCCAGCTCTTCAATTCTCTCATAGATCCCTTCCTTTTCCTCCACTTCCATCTGTGGATCCTCCATCTTGTTTTTCAGATCATCAATCTCCTTTTGCTCAACACCGACTGATCCCCTTATATC
>JAUUZM010000314.1 GCA_030589965.1 Bacteroides sp. | reverse complement strand
TTAAAAATTATTATTTGCTTACATATGTACTACTTTAAAGATATTGAAATTCCAGATAAAAATTGCTGTCATCTGGAGAGTTTATTAAACTTCCTGATATCATCGAATGCAGCATGTTCGAGGAGGGTACGAATCCGTTCTATTCCGACAAGTGTTTTCTGATCCGTGACATAGGCTAATACTTCCGAGGAGATGCCAAGTCTCAATCCATTAAAAAGAAAAGTATTTATTGCAACTTTCGAAGTTAGTATCTCATACTTTGGCACTTGCCTGCTTCCACGTTCCGGACCAGAAAAAATTTCCATGACCACAAAACGGTTGATCCCAGCTTCTTTTCCAAGCTGTTTCAGGAGCTGGTTGAAATGAGGATTATGATAGTATGGGAAACAAGTCCCACCTGGATAACTCCTGTCATCATAGGATTTTAATATCGTTGCTGCCTGATTATTTACAGGAATATTATAGAATTCATTTCCTTCTTTACCTGGTATCCTTACATATTCGTTGTAGATATTCGATTGTTTTAATTGGTATGCACGGGACAGTTTTAATCCTGCGAAACACATAAAACAAAAAATATCCCGAACTTCTTTCAGGTTCACAGAATCAGGTTCATACTGGTTGAGCTTCATGAGTTCATCCCAATCCAAAACCATATCAGCAGTTTTAACTCTTGGCTTTACCTCCCAGCGGATTTTATAATCTCTGTACAGGGTGCTTTTATTATAACCTCTCTCATAAGCCCAGTTCAGGAACCATTTCAGAACATTAACATTCTTTGAAATAGTATTATTGGAATGCTTATACTTAACCCTGAAAAACCGAACATATCTATCAAGAAAATCCCGGTCGATCCGGTTGAATTCAATATCTATCTCCTCTGTTTTTGAAAAGGCACGAAGATGATTATATGCAGTCCGGATTTTACGAAAAGTATGAATGCTCCAGCGATCATTGTTCTCATCGATAAACCGCATCAAAACTTCAAAAAAATCGATATGGTCTTTTCTGCGTCGGTATTTTAATTGTTCTCTGATGTAATTTGAACCTGGCTGCATCCCCATGGCCCGGGCCTCACGGTATATATCCAGGACCTCATTCCCCAAAGAGTCTAAATACCTGTTTAATTGTTTACTTCCTGAAGTTTCTGGCCGTACTGCCTGCTGATCACTATCCCAGTCCCCTGCATTCACCTTCTCCCCCGTATTGATTTGCAATCGCTTACCCTCAAAACTGAAATACAGGAGAATGGGGACATTTTCGGTTCTTGTCCTTCCATTTTCACCCCTTCTTTTTTCAATATAATACCTTACGGAAGCCATTATTTAAGCATACATAGTTACATACAAATATTAGTAATCACTATATATATTTTGAACAAATATATCAACTATAATAACATGTTCCAGACATATTCCCTGTAAAATAATAAGCAATAATTAGTCTTTTGACTATAATAATGACCAGGGAAAGAACTTAAAAATCAAGTGTGAGCTGGTCTCTGTCTTTTTCCGTATCTCTTCCAGCTGCCTGCTCCAAATTAGATAGAGTAATTCCCAACAGACGGATTTTTTCATCCGGATTGAATACTTCGGTCATGATATCCTTTGAATTTTGCAGGATCAGTTCCGGATCATTTATATAATCAGCAAAGGACCTGCTTCTGGTAATCTGCCTGAAATCACCATATTTGATCTTTACTGTTAAAGTTTTTCCTTTTATTTCATATTTCTCAAGGTCCCTGCAAACCATATCCACGATGTTCTGAATGGTATCATTGATTTCTTCCAGATTGCTAAGATCATTTTCGAATGTCCTTTCTTTGCCAAACGATTTTCTTATCCTTCCCGGGTTTACCGGCCGATTATCTATTCCCCTGGAAATATCATAAAAGAACCTTCCATTCTTACCAAACAGCCTGATGAGATCAACCCTGCTTTTTAGTTTTAGGTCTTTACCTTTAAAAATACCCATTTTCTCCATCCGTGCAGCTGTTACCTTTCCCACACCAAAAAATTTACTAACCGGAAGATTTTCAATAAATAATTCCGCTTCATCCGGTTTAATAATATAAATCCCGTCAGGTTTATCCATATCGGAAGCGACTTTTGCCAGGAATTTATTGACCGATACCCCTGCTGATGCTGTCAGATTGGTCTTTTCCTTTATCTTCCTCTTGATCTCCCTTGCAATCAGAGTTGCCGAAGGCATATTGAACTTATTTTCTGTTACATCCAGAAATGCCTCATCGAGAGAAAGAGGCTCGACAAGGTCAGTATAAGATCGGAAAATATGCATTATCTCCTTTGAAACCTGTTTATATACATCGAATCTGGGCCTTACAATAATGAGCTCAGGGTATCTGTGAAGAGCTGTAAGCGTCGGCATCGCGGACCGAATGCCGTATTTTCTAGCTTCATAGCTTGCAGCTGCAACCACCCCCCGCTTTGAAGATCCCCCAACTACAAGGGGTTTCCCCATGTATTCAGGAAAATCCCTTTGCTCGATGGAAGCATAAAATGCATCCATATCAATATGAATTATCTTGCGAATCATTTATTGTTGAACTCAGCGGTAAATTAATAAATTTGGTAATTATAAGGACACGTGAAACCGGAAATCAAAATTACTGAAGATGGATCCCGCACATTATATGTTAAGGATCTTGATGAATATTATCACTCCCAATATGGAGCAATAGCTGAATCCAGGTATGTTTATATCCAGGCTGGACTGGAAGCAATTGAAACCCAACAAATCAGTGTTCTTGAAATGGGATTTGGAACTGGACTGAATGCCTTCCTGACTCTGATTCAGGCCCGTCAAACAGGTAAAATCGTGAAATATACAGGAATTGAACTTTATCCATTAAAAAATTCAGTTATTGAATCTCTGGATCACGACAAGCATTTTCCAGA
>JAUUZM010000182.1 GCA_030589965.1 Bacteroides sp. | reverse complement strand
TAAAGCCACCATTATTGATCCCCTGGCCCATGAAAAGAAAGAGGAATATATTGACCTGATGTTGGAGATCAGGAAGCATAAAGGTCTCCGCAGGGAAGAGGCTTCAAAACTCATAGAGGACCCCCTCTATTTGGGCCCTCTGATGATAAAGAACGGGGATGCTGACGGTGAGGTGGCCGGTGCCATGAATGCAACAGGTGATGTATTACGTCCTGCCTTCCAGTATGTAAAAACAATGCCTGGAATCAGCGTGGTGTCAGGAGCTTTCATTATGATTCTCAAGGATAAGGAATTCGGAGAGGATGGACTTATAGTCTTTGCCGATTGTGCAGTACACCCGAATCCGACAGAAAAGGAACTTGCTGAAATCGCAGTTGCTACTGCCGGAACCACAAGAGCCATAGCAGGATTTGAGCCAAGAGTAGCGATGCTGAGTTTTTCCACCAAAGGATCTGCCAGGCATGAGATGGTAGATAAAGTAGTGAATGCAACCAAACTTGCCAGGGAAATGGCACCGGACATTCAAATTGACGGTGAACTCCAGGCTGATGCAGCCATAATAGATGCCATTGGAAGAAAAAAAGCACCGGAGAGCAGCATTGCAGGAAAAGCCAATGTACTGGTCTTTCCTTCTCTTGATGTCGGGAACATTGCCTACAAACTGGTACAAAGACTGGCTCATGCAGAAGCTATCGGTCCAGTCCTCCAGGGAATGGCTGCACCAATCAATGATCTCTCCCGGGGATGTTCTGTATCAGATATCGTAAATCTTGCAGCCATTACAGCAAACCAGGCAGCCGGCTTAGAAAAATAAAACGAATAATATTAGATAATATGCCAGAAAGATTAGAAGATTATAGCCTGAGTAAACAAAACAGGCAGGGAAAAAATGGAGGACTGCAAAAGGTTGCCGTCATCGGAGCCGGTAATATGGGACAGGAAATTATCCGGACCATCAGCCAGCATGGAATAAATGTTATTTACCTGGATACTACAGAGAAAAGGCTAAAGGAAATTAAAAAATCCATGGAATCCAGACTGGACGGAATGATCAATAAATGGGGACTGACGGAATCTGAGAAAAGAGCTATCATGTCAAGGATTGAGGGAACAACAGATTATAATGATCTGGCTGGATCTGACCTGGTTATTGAATCCATAAACATGAGAAAAAGAGGAACATCACTGGAAGCCCGAAAGGAGGTTTTTCGCAAAATCGAGTCCATAGTAGGCAAAGAGATAGTCATTGCTTCGAACAATTCAACTCTGATGATCTCTGATCTTGCCGACGCTCTGGAACATCCTGAAAGGGCTGTTGGACTTAATTTTATTCACCCTTCTTCAAATGTTCGAATCGTTGAGGTTATCAAGGGTAAGGATACCAATCGTTCTTCTTTTGATTTTATGATCCGTTTCATTAAAATGCTTGATAAACGGCCCATAACCCTGAATGAATCCCTTGGTAATGTCAGTACACGCCTGATTGTCACTTTAATTAACGAAGCCTGTGAAGTCCTCATGGAAGGTGTTGCATCAGTCAAATGCATTGATGAAACAATGAAGCTTGGTTATGGATTGCAGTTGGGCCCATTCGAACTGGCGGACAGGGTTGGTGTGGACAAGGTCCAGAAATGGATGGATAACCTGTATTTCGAGTTTGGTCTGCAAAAATTCAAAGCAGCACCTATTATCAAAAGAATGGTACGCCAGAATTACCTTGGCAGAAAGGTGGGAAAAGGATTTTACTCCTATGAAGATGGACATATCAAAAAACACCTTGTAACAACAACAGAATTTCATTAGACTCAATATATAATTATGAAAATCATAGTAATTAACTGTGGCAGTTCTTCCATCAAATACCAATTGTTTGACATGGATAACAGGGAGGTGCTTGCCAAAGGAGGGGTAGAGAAAATTGGATTGTACGGCTCTTTTATCAAGCATGAGCGCAATGATGGAGATAAAGTAAAACTTGATGGCGAAATTATTGATCACCAGGCAGGTATAGAATATATACTCGGAATACTCACCAGCAAAACAAGAGGGAGCATCAAAAGTTTTGATGAAATAAATGCAGTTGGGCACAGGGTGGTTCACGGAGGTGAAAAATTCAAGAAATCAAGGTTAATTACGAAAGAGGTAATTGAAGGAATAAAGGCTTGTATTGACCTGGCCCCTCTTCACAACCCCCCGAACCTGAAGGGGATAAGTGCTATGCAGGACCTTTTACCAAATATACCACAGATAGCCACCTTTGATACTGCCTTTCATCAGACCATGCCAGATTTTGCCTACATGTACGCCATCCCTTATTCCCTGTATACAAAATATGGACTGAGGCGGTATGGTTTTCATGGAACCAGCCACCGGTATGTGGCAAAAAGAGCATCTGTAATCCTGGATAAAAAACCAGAAGATCTTCGCCTGATTACCTGCCATCTTGGAAACGGAGCCTCTATGACTGCAATTTCGGGTGGTAAATCAGTAGATACTTCCATGGGACTAACCCCGGTTGAAGGCTTGATCATGGGTACACGTACCGGTGATCTTGACCTCGGCGTTCTCATGTATATTATGCATAAGGAAGAAATTGGCCTGAATGCAACCAATACCCTGATAAATAAACATAGTGGTATGCTTGGTATTACCGGAATTTCCTCTGATATGAGGGAAATTGAAACGGAGGCCCTTGAAAATAAGAATGAGAGGGCTCAACTGGGATTAAGAATGTATCATTACAGGATTAAAAAATACATTGGATCCTATACTGCTGCTATGGGAGGCGTTGATGCTGTAATTTTTACCGGTGGGATTGGTGAGAATGCACCGGAAACAAGGAAAGAGATTTGTGAGGGACTCGAGTTTATGGGATTGGAATTTGATAAGGAAAAAAACAAGTCCGTCCGTGGTGAGGAAGCCATAATCAGTCCTGATAGTTCGAAAGTAAAAGCCATGGTCATCCCGACCAATGAGGAACTCATAATAGCAGAAGATACGGCAAGGATAATTAAAGAAAACAGCAATAAATAACATCATGGTTCTCCGAAAACTTTCAGAAATCGTTGAAAGGGCCCATGATAGGGAGTCCCGCAGACTCGTTGTCGCTGCTGCGGAGGACCATATGGTGCTCTCAGCCGTAATTCGTGCAAAAGCTAAGAACCTGGTTGATCCAATCCTGGTAGGTGATACCGAAAAGATCCTGAAATTAAGCAATGAGCACAACCTCGAGATTGAGGATATTCCTTTATTAGAGGAAAAAGATCCTGCAAAAGCCTGCATCCTTTCTGTTGAACTTATTAGAAATGGAGAAGCTGATATTCTGATGAAGGGACTGGTATCCACCGCTCCATTGCTGAAAGCAGTCTTGAACCGGCAAAAAGGCTTGCGAAAAAACAAGGTTTTAAGCCATGCGGCTCTTTTTGAGATTAAATCCTATCACAAACTTTTGGCAATTACTGATGCCGCCATCAATATAAATCCCGGAGTTACCGAAAAGATAGGTATAATAGAAAATGCTGTTGAGATTTTCCATAGACTGAACATTGATAATCCAAAGGTTGCTGTCTTAAGTGCAATTGAAAAAGTCAATCCAAAGATTAAATCCACGGTGGACGCAGACCAGCTAAAAAAACTTAACCAATCAGGAGAGATCAAGGGATGCCTGGTAGATGGACCTCTTGCCATGGATATTGCCGTATCCCCTTATGCCGCCGGTCATAAAAGTATTAATTCACAGGTTGCCGGAGATGCAGATATCCTGGTAACCCCAAGCCTGAGCAGTGGAAATATTTTATATAAATCCCTCATTTTCCTGGGAGGTTCCGTCTCAGCAGCCATTGTAATGGGAGCTCAGGTGCCCATCGTCTTAACCAGCAGGTCAGATTCCGAGGAGAGCAAATTAATGAGTATTGCCCTGGCTTCTGCGCTGGACTAACTGCTATATACCATATAGGGAATAGCCGGTTTTTGAAATATTTCTGCTAATTTGGACGCAAAACCAATAGTATCATGGCCCTTCATCATATACTTGCCATAAATCCGGGATCCACTTCCACGAAAGTGGCTATATACATCAATACAAAAGTTGTCTTTCTAAAGAGTATCCCTCATGATAGCAAGGAACTGGAAAAATTTAAAAGGGTATCAGACCAATTTCAATACCGCAAAGACATTATCCTGGATGAGCTAAAAAATGCACATATCGAGCTGGATAAGATCGAAGCGGTTGTGGGAAGAGGAGGACTGGTCCAACCCATTAAGTCCGGCGTTTATAAGATCAATGCAACGATGAAAAAAGACCTCCGTACAGGTGTGCTGGGGGAACATGCCAGTAATCTTGGGGGACTCATAGCAGATGATATTGCAAGAGCCCTGCCCAGTGCCAAGGCATTTATTGCCGATCCGGTTGTTGTGGATGAACTTGAAGATGTAGCCAGGATCTCAGGCCACCCAAGATTTCAACGACTCTCTATCTTTCATGCCCTGAATCAAAAAGCTACCGCACGCTCCTATGCCAGACTTCTAAATAAGAGATATGAGGATATGAACCTGATTATTGCCCATCTTGGAGGTGGCATATCCGTAGGTGCGCATAAGGAGGGTAGAGTAATCGATGTTAATCAGGCCCTGGACGGGGAAGGCCCCTTTTCTCCTGAACGGTCCGGCACACTCCCCGTTGGAGCCTTGGCAAGGCTTTGCTTTGATAAGGGAACGGACTATGAAGAGGTAAGAAAAATGATTACAGGCCAGGGTGGATTTGTTGCCTATTTTGATACCAATAATGCATATCAAATCGAGCTAATGGCAGATGAGGGGGATGAAAAGGCCAGGTTGATACAAGATGCTATGTCTTACCAGGTAGCGAAAGAAATCGGTGGCATGGCTACCGTACTTCATGGAGATGTTGACGGAATTATTCTTACCGGAGGTATCGCAAATAATCCCATGGTGGTGGAATATGTTAAAAAAATGGTCTCATTTATTGCCCCCGTAATCATTTACCCAGGTGAAGATGAGATGCATGCCCTTGCAATGAATGGCCTCAGGGTTCTGAAAGGAGAACTCGAAGCCAAGGAATACAATAAGGAAAATATGGTAAGAATTGAAATGCCGGATCAGGAAGATTAAGGAGTGGATAGAGTTACAGGCAGTATTTTACCATTATAGTACCTGTTCCCCTTCAGGGCGAAATCATGAATATAATTGGCCATTTCTGATGCCTGCAAAGGAGCCTCCAGGCCTGGAAAAGCTTCAGCCAGCATTTCAGTCTGAACAGCTCCGAGGGCCAGGGCATTAAAACAAATTCCTCTCTCCCGGTATTCCTCTGCCAGGCACTCTGTCAATGCATGTACTCCCGCTTTTGAAGCACTATAAAGGGATAGTCCGGGGAATTTTTTTCCTCCCTGTACACCGGCCATACTGCCTATGTTCACAACATGTGCCCGGGTAGAATTTTCAAGCAGGGGCATAAGGGAACGGATAAGTGCCAATGGAGCAAGGAGGTTGATCTTTAACATCCGCTCTGATTCCTGTAAATTTATGCTCTCGGCCGGACTATTAACCAGAAATCCAGCATTGTTAATTAAGATGTCAAGTGAGTCAATATGTTCCCTGATCATCTCAGTCAATTCAGTCTCGATTCCAGCAAGATTCTCCAAATCAAAGGGAATGATGTGCAATTTTGCCCCGGGATATGCATCCAGACACTCCTGCCTGAGCAATTTTAGTTTCTCCTCATTCCTGGAGATAACAATGACTTTGTTACCCGGTTCCATGGCAAAGGCCAGCGCTGTTTGGTATCCAATACCCCTGCTTGCACCTGTCACAATAATATTCATGCCTTTATAGTTATATGAGGGACTAAAATTACAAAAATCGCTGGTTCAGGAAATTTTATAATTTTGTATCAGAGTTTATAAAGATGTATAGACATATACGAATAGTTTTTTTGAGTGGTTTACTGCTTCTGCTGTTGTTCCCGGTATTAATGGCGCAGAGACAAAAGGAGGAACCCCCCAGCTTTAAGGAACGCTTATTTTTTGGAGGTAATTTCGGACTTTCATTCGGGAACACAACCAGTATTATAATCAACCCTGTCGCAGGCTACCGTCTGACACCACGCTTTTCGCCTGGAATTGGACTACGGTATGAATATTTTAAAAGTAATTACCCGGGTTATGTTCCATATGATACACATATATTTGGAGGCTCCCTGTTCGGCCGGTATATGCTTATCAAGAACCTGAGTGAAGCAATTGGACTTGGAGGCTTAAACGCAGGAATATTTCTTCAGGGTGAATATGAGATGTTAAGTCTTGAAAGTCAATATTTTGATTTTACGAATCCAGTACCGGGATCCCGATTTAACCTGCATTCAATGCTGGTTGGAGGAGGAATCTACCAACCCATGGGAGATCGCTCAGGATTTCTGTTTACCATATTGTGGAATCTCAATGAATCCTATAATTCCATTTATGCTAACCCTATAATTCGTATCGGTTTTAATTTCTGACCCCAATTTATAAGTAATTTAACATTTATCCATTTTGTTTTTCCTCAGGGAACGAGTTACTTTGTATATTATTCGAATAATCACATATATCTCACAAAGAAATGAACATAGAAAAAAATAAAGTTATAAGCCTCTCCTATGAACTTATAGTAAACGGAGATACTGTTGAAACAGTTGGCACTGATTCCCCTCTTACTTTCCTTTATGGTACTGGTAACCTTT
>JAUUZM010000213.1 GCA_030589965.1 Bacteroides sp. | reverse complement strand
ATTCTGCTTTAATATTATCGATTATGATAGGCTCCTCGGATAAGTTTCCCGAGGTAAGGACTATCGCAGATGTTTTGAGTTTCTCAAATAAAAGGTAATGAAAAGGCATATAGGGCAGCATCGCCCCTGTGGTGGGGAATCCGTTTGAAACGGATGGGGCCAGCTGATTTTCTGGTTCTTTATGGTTTTGTACAATCACGATCGGTCTCCTCCAGGATTTCAGGGTTTCCGCTTCCACATCTGATATCACGGTAAATTCCTCAGCTTTTTCGAGTTTGCTAAACATCACCGCAAATGGTTTTCCTTCCCTGTGCTTTGAATCCCGGAGCCGTAGTACGGCATTCTCATTCATTGCATCGCAGGCAATAAAAAAACCTCCCATACCTTTAATGCAAACAATCTTTCCCTCGTCAATTAGGCGGGCTGTTCGGTCAATGGTCTTCAGATGGCCAGGTCCATGCTGTACGCTATGAAAAGGAAGCGCATCTCCCGGATCCTTTCCGAATTCATGAAGGCTATATTCCGGACCACAATCCCGGCAAGCAGTGGGCTGGGCATGGAAGCGGCGGTCAAGCACAGTTTCGTATTCCGTTTTGCAGGATGGGCACATGGCAAACTCATGCATAGTTGTATTTGCTCTGTCATAGGGTAGATCTTTGACGATGGTGAACCTTGGACCACAATTCGTACAGTTCAGAAATGGGTAATCAAGCCGGTTGGACTGTACCCTCATATCGGAAATACAATATTCGCAAATTGCGATATCCGGACTAACCTCGGTAATTGCATCTGAAAAGTTCTGGCTTTTAAGAATCTGAAAATCCCTGAATACCTCAGCTTTTACCTCTTCATACTCAATTGATTCTATCTGAGATGCCGGGGGTGCCTTTCGGCGAATTTGATCTATGAATCCTTTCAGGGTATTCATGTCAGAATTGATGGAAATCTGAACATTTTCATTGGTATTATTGACCCATCCCTTCAATCCGTGCTCATGGGCAAGCCTGTAAATAAAGGGGCGGAATCCTACCCCTTGAACAAGTCCAACAATAGTTACCAAATAAGTTTTTTCAGTCTTCATGTATTGCTCAGATATCCATCCATAAAGTTGGTATAAAAATGTCTGAATTACCAATAAAGGAGTTTTTCATACATTTAGACAATATCTGTGAGTTGGTCAATCGGATGATCTCTCCATTTATGATAGTCCATTTTAAACCTTTTAATGCGACAAAAGTCAAAACAGGAGAAATTCACATAAGCCAAATTCTATTCACCTAAATACCACAAATATGTTCCGAATGACAAAAATTAGTCTTACGATTTATTTTTTAATCCTTGCAATAGTATCTCCAGGAGATCTTAAAGCTCAAACTCTAAAGGACAATCCTGAACTTGATAAAAAGGTCGAAAAGTTTCTGGCCGGACAATCCGGACAGTGGCAGGATCTTAATGTACCCCAGAAGGATGGTAAACTACTACATGATCTTATTATTGAGGGAAATTACAAATCTGCCCTGGAAATTGGCACCTCTACCGGTCATTCGGGTATTTATATTGCCTGGGCCCTGAGTAAAACGGGCGGTAAACTTATTACGATCGACATTGATGAAGTCAGGCACAAAACAGCTCTTGAAAATTTCAAAAAAGCAGGTCTGTCTGATTATATTGATGCCCGCTTGGCGGATGCTCACGTGCTGGTTAAGGAGCTTGAAGGACCTTTTGATTTCGTTTTTAGCGATGCCGATAAAGGCTGGTATAAGAACTATTTTCAGGATGTTGATCCAAAGCTGCTTATCGGTGGCTGCTATACCACTCATAATATCAGGGATGGAAGTAATGGGAGACGAGGCAGGAATCAGGAATACCTGGATTATATCCGGACGCTGGAAAACTATGAAACCGCTTTGAATTCTGCAGGAGGGGGCGTATTAATCAGTTACAAAAGGTCTGAATAATACCTGAAAAATTATGGCAGAAAACTTCCTGCCTAGAAAGCTGGGATATTTCTCATTGACCAATATTGTAATTGGGGACATGATAGGTGCGGGGATTTTTACCACCTCGGGCTTATTGATTGCTCAATTACACAATCCAATGCTTCTTCTCCTCTTATGGGTTATTGGTGGAGGGATTGCACTTTGCGGTGCACTAAGTTACAGTGAATTGGGGGCAAACTTCCCCAAAGCCGGAGGTGATTATGCCTTTCTTTCTGAACTTTTCTCACCCCTGACCGGGTTTCTCAGTGGCTGGGTTTCCTTTTTGGTTGGGTTTTCTGCACCCCTGGCGGCCTCCTCTCTTGCTTTCAGTGAGTACATGCACCGGTGCCTTCCAGAAGGAGTCCTTCCTGATCATTTAGAACTCACTAAGAAATCCATTGCGATCGGAATCATCCTGGTTTTCACCCTTATCCATTATTTCGGAATGAATTCCGGAGCCAAGGTTCAGAATATACTCACAATGCTTAAAATCGGATTGATCGGAATACTGGTTCTAAGTGGGTTTATTTTCGGGGAAGGAAGCTTTGATAACTTTAGTGTTCAGAGCAGAGAAGGAATTGAGAGTGCCAATCTTAAAACCATTGGACTTTCCCTGATGTGGATCATGTTCGCATATAGTGGATGGAATGCATCAACCTATGTAGGTTCAGAAGTAATAAATCCTGTAAAAAACATTCCACGTTCCCTGATTTCCGGGACGGTAATTGTAATTGTGATTTATCTGCTGCTTAACATCCTTTATGTTTATGCCATACCGGTCCCGGAGATGAAAGGTGTGATTTCCATTGGTGGCCTGACTGCCAGGAACCTGTTTAGCCGATCGATGGACCAATTATTCTCGTTGTTTATTGCCCTGATATTGCTTTCTGCCATCAGCGCTCTAATCATGATCGGTCCGCGCGTGTATTATGCCATGGCCCGATCAGGTCATTTTTTCAACCTCGCCAAGAAGATTAACAGGTCAAATGTGCCCGGAGTTTCCATCCTTATGCAGAGTGGACTGGCCATCCTGTTTATTGTATCCGGGACCTTTGATCAGATCATCACATTATTGAGTTTTTCTCTCGGAATATTCCCCATATTAGCTGTCCTTGGTATATTCAAACTCAGAATTAAAGGTGAATCTGTGTACAGGATGCCAGGTTATCCGATACTACCCGGGGTGTTTATTCTCCTTTCTTCTGTGATCCTGATTCTTTCCTTTCTGGAACGGCCAGTGGAATCTTCCATAGCTATCGGGTTGATACTTACAGGCATCCCCACCTATTATCTATTGAAACGCAAACACAACTACCCCAATTAGTCCTATCATCAACACTTTTCCTTACCTGACTTATTATCACCCAGATGCAAACTGTGATAGATAAGGGATTCGAGTTCGTGGCCGATACAAATTTGGTTGATGGTAATGTGTGGCGGAACCTTAAGAACCGTAGGGGCAAAACTCAATACCCCGGTGATACCCGCCTCAATAAGCAGGTTTACCACGCCCTGGGCAACCTGCTCAGGAACTGTAAGTATGGCAGTTTTTACATTTAGGTCAGATACTACTTTCGGCAGCTTGTCGAGCGAATAAACCGGCACGGGTAGTTTCTTCCTGTATTTGCTTGGATCAATGTCAAATGCAGCAACCAATTCTATCATATTTTTCTGAAATCCCTTATACTGCAGAATTGCATTACCCATATTCCCTGTCCCTACAACGATGACTTTTTGGAGCTCATCTTTTCTGAATATTTCTCTTATTGTGATTAATAGTTCATTAATATTATACCCGCCCTTCTTTCTTCCCTTCATGCCGAACTGGCTGAAATCTTTTCTGACCTGTTCCGGCGACACCCCCGTTTCTCGTCCCAGATTATAGGAATATACAGTCTCAAAACCAAGTTCCTGCATCTTCCTTAACGAGTTCCTGTAACGTAACAGGCGAGTGATATTCTTATTTATAGCCACGGTAGAATCATATTGAGAGTCATAAAGATATTACATTAATTCATTCTAAATAAAAATAATATCATGTGTCCTACAATACAAAGATTTCATTTGTGTATAAATGTAAAAAAAATTATCTTTATTGTGAAATCTGTAACATAAAGATTTCATTCGTTCTTTCTCATTTCACATTAATCTTTCAACTTCACAAAAACCTGTATCAACATGAGCAACGCAGTTAAAACGGGTGTCTACTTCTGCAAATATCTGAATGGACATCCGGATTCAATCCAATTGAATGAACTGTATGCTTTTGCTGAGGGTATGGAAGAAGTGGCCCATATCTGGAAAACCGGGGATCTTGACCTCCTAAACCACCAGAATCTGGCCAGTGTGATTAGCGCCGAGGGAATTAACCGTATCGTCCTGGCAGGAGAGAAACCTGGGTTTATCCAACCCATGTTCTCTAAGGCCCTGGCTCATGCGGGATTGGACCCAACGCAAATCGCCAACGTGAGTTTCACTGAGTATGATGCTACCCGGCAGAAGGATACTGATCTGGCAAAGGCCTTACTGGCCTGCGCTGTATTGGATGTTCCCTTCGAACTTGCAGCCATCCCTGACGAAGTCGATGTCCATCCGGACACACTTGTCGTGGGAGGCGGAATCGCTGGTATTCAGGCAGCCCTTGAGATTGCCAATGCCGGTCAAAAGGTTTACCTAATTGAACGAACTGGGACCATTGGAGGACATATGGCCATGTTCGACAAAACCTTTCCTACGCTGGATTGTGCCGCATGTATTTTAACACCTAAAATGGTCGAAGTCGGGCAACACCCGAACATTGAACTTATGACCTATTGTGAGGTGGAAGGCGTAGACGGCACTCCAGGCAATTACAAGGTTAAGGTCCTTAAAAAAGCCAGGCGGGTTGATCTCGCCACCTGTATCGGATGTGGCATTTGCACTGAAAAATGCCCGGCAAAAGCTTCCAGCGAATTCGATACCGGTACAAGCTTGAGAAAGTCCATCTACATCCCATTTCCCCAGGCTGTCCCTAATAAATATCTGATTGACGCGGACAGCTGCACCTATGTTCTGAAAGGAAAATGTGGAGTATGTGTCAAATTCTGTCCCGTAGAAAACTGCATCAACCTTGACGAAAAAGATGAAATGGTTGATATCAACGTTGGCAATATAATAGTTGCCACCGGGTTCCAGACCTTCGATCCCAAAAGGGCTGAACAGTATGGATACGGGAAATACCCCAATGTTGTGACTTCCCTTGAGTTTGAAAGGCTGGTGAATGCAGCCGGACCTACAGGTGGTTTTATCCGGTCCAGAATCCAGGATAAAAAAAAGAATTGGATATTCACCGAGGAGGGGGCAGAACCCAAAAGCGTTGCCCTTATCCACTGCATAGGCAGCCGCGACCATAACTATAATAAATACTGTTCAAGGGTTTGCTGTATGTATTCCCTGAAACTTGCCCACCTGGTTAAGGAGAAAATCCCGAATGCCGAAGTATATGAATTCTATATTGATATGCGGGCATTTGGTAAGGGATATGAAGAATTCTCCGAGCGTATTAAGGAGGAAGGTGTCCATATGATCCGCGGGCGGACAGCTAAAGTGGAAGAAAAGGACGGTCAGCTGATGCTGCGCAGTGAAGAGATCTATGAGGAACGTATCCTTGAAACCAAAGTCGATATGGTGGTGCTTTCAGTCGGACTCGAAGCCCGGGCCGATGCAGCAGATGTCGCTGACAAAATGGGCATCCGGCAGGGAGCGGAAGGATGGTTTGTTGAAAACAATTACCTGACTGAGCCTACCTCAACATTCAGCGGAGGCATTACCATTGCCGGCACCTGCCAGGGACCCAAAGACATTCCTGATACTGTAGCCCAGGCATCTGCGGCCGCTTCCCGCGTGCTTCAATCAATTCTGAGAGGAAAAATAAGAATGGGGATAAAGGATCTTCCACCCGAGAAGATCATTGAGCATGCCCGTGAAATTTCACCCTTAAAGATGGAGGCAAAATCATGAGTGTACGTATAGATCCTCACT
>JAUUZM010000180.1 GCA_030589965.1 Bacteroides sp. | reverse complement strand
GGCAATTTCAGCTTATGGCAGTTCATCTGAATCTCAAAATTGGAAAAATGCAGGATGTGATGCATTCCTTAGCAAGCCCCTGAACGCCAACAAATTAACCGAAACCATGCATGCTCTCCTTGAGAATGTTCCTGCTGAGGCAAAATAGCTCCCGAACATTTATTTTTTTAATTCAAAATTATATGTATTTTTGCATGCCCATTTAATAAAAGAGTCGTATGGCACACCATTTATCAGCGAAGAAAAGGATTAGAAATAGCGAGAACCGCAGGGAGCATAATAAGTATTATGCCAGAACCACAAGGAATGCTATCAAAGAACTGAGAAGTTCCAAAGAAAAGGAAGCTGCAACAGAATTGCTGCCTAAAGTATCATCAATGCTTGACAAACTGGCAAAGAAAAATATTATTCACAGCAATAAGGCTGATAATATTAAATCCAAGCTTACCCGTCACGTCAATAGTCTATAATTATATATCCACAAGTGGACAACCCTCTTCTCATCGAAGGGGGTTTTTTATTGCCATTTTTTGACCGATCGGAATATAAATACTCTTTCCAAACCGATTTATTGAGATGTTTGTCATTAAGCATAAACATCTTTCATGCAAACCTACAAAAGTACAGGGATAAAGGACTGGGCGCTGGAGGACCGTCCAAGGGAAAAACTTCTGACCAAGGGAATTACAAGCATCAGCAATGCAGAACTTCTGGCTATATTAATTCGAAGCGGCGGACCGGAAACATCGGCCGTTGAATTAGCCAGGCAAATACTTATACAGGCTGGTAACAATCTTCATGAGTTGGGCAAGATAACTGTTAATGATCTGATTAAGCATAATGGAATTGGACCTGTCAAAGCCATAACAATTGTTGCAGCTCTCGAACTTGGTCGAAGAAGAAGAAAAACCGAAATCCTGGAAAAGATTAGAATTTCAGGCAGCCAGGAGGTGTACCAGCTATTTCAACCACTGATCGCTGACCTGTCTCATGAAGAATTCTGGGTTCTGTTCATGAACCGATCAAATCGGGTAATTGATAATATCCGGATTTCTCAGGGCGGCATATCAGGTACTGTCATTGATGTCAGGTTGATCCTGAAAAATGCGCTGGAGCGCTTGTCTTCATCTCTGATCTTATGTCATAACCATCCATCAGGTAACCTGAAACCCAGCGATGCAGATATAAAAATTACAAGAAAAATATCTGAAGCAAGCAGGTCTATGGACATACAGCTCCTCGACCACATAATTATAGCGGATAATTCCTACTTTAGCTTTTCTGACGAAGGCATGATTTGAAACCACTTATCCATATTAAGGATCCGGAAAAGGCTGCCGGATTTTATGATAATTGTATCAACAATTCTCCAAATGGACTTATCTATGCTCAATCCTGGTACCTGAATATTGTTTCTCCTGAATGGGAAATACTTGCTGCAGAAGACCATTCCGCTGTTATGCCTCTCCCACTGATCAGATCTCTCGGTCGTAAAATCATCCTGCAACCCGATTTTGCCTGGCAACTTGGGATATTCTCAACACAGGTACCTTCCCCTGAGATCATCCGGCATTTCATCCAATCCATCCCAAAATCTTATCGGCTGCGCAGGCTTTGTCTAAGCAAACTCAATATTGTTGAGTCCAGCTCAGCAAGATTTCTCAATTCTGCTGAACTGGATCTGATCCGTCCCTACCGTCATATCCGATCGAATTACGGACCCTCCGTGCAAAAACAACTCAACCTGGCTGCAGATCATTCTATTAGTTATGTTGGAAATATTTCCGTTCATGATATGCTGATGTTTGCCTATAAACTCGATAAATTCCACAACCAGGGTTTAAAACCCCGGGAGATATCAATCCTGAGAATGATTATTACCACTTCGATCAGGTTCCGGGCTGGACAGATTGGGGCTGCATATGATATTCATAATAATTTATGTGCCACGCTTGTTTTTCTCATCAACAAAGGAAGGGCCAGTATACTTCATGCGGCTGCAAGTAGTGAGGGACTCGCAGCTGGAGCTATAGAATATATCATCGATCGGTTCATTGAAACAAATGCTGAGAAAAACCTTGTGCTATGTGTTGACAATCCCGCAGAAAGAAAACTAATGGAAATATTGAAATGCTGCGGATCCGGAATATCTAATTTTCCCTGCCTTAAATCCAAACAAAAATAATTATCCCATTCTGTCAGCCTTTACCCGACAGGATAAACATCCAGGGTATCTCCACATTCTGATAATAGTTCCCTGATGGTTTTATGTAAAGCGGGATGTCCCCAATCAGGCAGGATTTCAGCCAGTGGTACAAGTACGAATTTTCGTTCCGGAATCCTGGGATGGGGAACTGTTAACAGCTCTGTATCCCAAATAATCTGATCGAAGAATAAGATATCAATATCCAGGCTACGATCATGGTATCCAGCATCGCCGGGTTGCCTTCCAAACTTCCGTTCGATCTCCTGGACAATGTCCAGACATTCTTTCAGATCATGCCCGGTTACTACTTCCAAACATTGATTGTAAAACAGGTTTTCACTTTCATATCCCCAGGAAGAGGATTCATACACAGCGGAGCATTTACTGATCCTGCCAAGAGTATTCTTAATCTGCACAATGGCTGACTCCAGGTTTTTCATCCTTTCTCCGAGGTTGCTTCCGGTAGATAAAACAAGTGTGTGTATTCCATATCTCATTTATCCCCCAATTTCAGAATATTTTTTTATATATCTTTGATTCCTAGCAATAAACTATACCATGAGAAGTTTCCTGAAATACACACTTGCCACCATCACGGGGATCATGCTTACCACAATGATAATGGTCTTCCTTGTGATCATAATCATTGCTGCTTCCTCTTCTGAAAAACCCGTCGAGGTAAAGGCCAACACTATCCTCTATATTACATTGAACGACAGGATAGTGGAAAGGGCGGTTGAAAATCCTTTTGATTTTATTCCAACCGGAATGTCCAGAGTTCGTGAAATGGGACTGAACGATATTCTGTCAAATATCGAAAAAGCTAAAAAGGACAATAATATTAATGGCATCTACCTGCAGTTATCAGCAGTAAATGCCGGAATTGCTTCGACTGAAGAAATCCGGAATGCTCTGATTGATTTTAAGGAATCCGGAAAATTCGTCATTTCCTACGCTGATATTTATACCCAGAAATCATATTACCTGGCAAGCGCAGCGGACAGCATTTTCCTGAATCCGAAGGGAAACTTTCTATTGAATGGTCTGAGTTCCCAGATCATATTTTTCAAAGGTGCTCTGGACAAACTGGGAATCGAGGCCCAGGTAATCCGTCATGGTGAATACAAATCTGCCATGGAGCCATTTATGACTGATAAGATGAGTTCCGAAAATAGGGAGCAAATCATGCACTGGATGGGGTCTATCTGGCAATATATGTTGAAAGGTATCGGTGAACAACGTGGTATTAAACCTGAAAACCTCAACCGGATGGCAGACAATCTGGAAATCCGGACAGCAGAATCTGCTCTGGAAAACGAATTGGTAGATGGACTGCGATTTAAGGATGAGTTAATCAATTCACTGAAAGCGATTACCGGAACAGAGGAGAAAAAAGATCTAAGAGTGGTCACGCTGAGAAAATATACCAAGGTACCTGCCAAAAGAGATTATAAAGGCATTGCCAAAGATAAGGTGGCGGTAATATATGCTCACGGGGATGTCCGCCTGGGCAACACAGGAGAAGGGACCATTGCTTCCGAACGTATTTCAAAGGCGATCCGACAGGCCAGAAGGGACAGTTCTGTAAAAGCAATCGTTATAAGGGTAAATTCCGGCGGCGGGGGAGTACTTGCGTCGGATATAATTCTTCGTGAATCAGAACTTGCCAGTCAGGTCAAACCTCTCGTTGCCTCTATGGGTGATGTTGCAGCGTCTGCAGCATATTATATTCTCGCCCCGGCTGACACCATTCTCGCACAACCGAACACCATTACCGGATCTATTGGGGTATTTGCTGTTCTCCCTAACCTGAAATCCCTGATGAACAAAAAACTCGGTTTAACTGTTGATGTAGCCAAAACGAACCCAATGGCTGATATTGGGTCGCCTTTCAGACCCTTAACTGAAGATGAAAAATCCATATTAATGTCAATGGTTGAAGACACCTATGATAATTTTGTGGAGGTGGTATCCGATGGCAGGAAAATGAGCGTTGAAGAAGTTAATCATATAGGCAGAGGCCGTGTCTGGAGCGGTGAGAATGCTTTGGATAACGGCTTGATTGATGCTTATGGGGGATTACATGATGCCATTAACATTGCAGCCGGCATGGCAGGAATTGAGAAATACCGTGTCCTCGAACTTCCAAAACTTGAAGATCCTATTGACCAATTTATCAGGAAAATAACAGAAAATACACGGACACGTATGCTCATCCGGGAACTTGGACAATTCTATCCCTATTTTGAAACAATTCAGGAATTGGAAGGTCTCTATGGAATGCAGGCCCGTCTTCCATTTAAATTTGATTTACACTAGCCTAACCGGAGCAAAACTTAAATGCCTCTGCCAGCCAGAAATAATTATAGCATATTGCTATACCCCTTCTCCCTGATATATGGGTTTGTCATATGGATACGAAATTCCCTGTTTGACCTTGGGATCCTTAGCTCCGTTGAGTTCCCGATCCCTGTTATTTCGGTTGGAAATATTACTGTAGGTGGCACAGGTAAAACACCTCATACTGAATTTCTTGTTGAATTACTAAAAGACGAATTCAAAGTTGCTACCCTAAGCAGAGGTTACAAAAGAAAGACCCGAAACTTCGTGCTCGCGACAAGCGACTCAGGGGTACGGGATATTGGGGACGAACCAGTACAGATCAAACAAAAATTTCCTGATATTCATGTGGCAGTGGACCGAAAAAGGGTGAACGGGATAAAGGAATTAATGAAAAGGATTCCGGATCTCGACGTGATCCTTCTGGATGATGCATACCAGCATCGATATGTAAAACCTGGACTTTCCATCTTACTGATTGACTATAATCGTCCCATTTCAGAAGATTATCTTCTGCCCGCCGGAAGGTTAAGGGAACATATTTATGAAAAAAGAAGAGCAAATACGGTCCTTATCACGAAATGCCCTGACAGACTCAAACCCATAGAACTCAGGATCATTTTCAAGGACCTGAAACTATATCCATTCCAACATCTGTTCTTCACAAAACTATCTTATGGAGAACCTGTTCCTGTATTCCTTGAAACGAGTAATCCACCGAATCTCTCCGACATGAAAGCGTCCAGACCGGGCATCCTCATGGTAACAGGAATCGCTGGTCCAAGATTATATAAGAAGCACCTCCGCGGTATTTCAACAAACATAAATGAAATGACATACCCCGATCACCATGAATTTTCAGAAAAGGATGTCGAGCATATCCAGCAATCTTTCAAGGATATGGATGAAAAGGAAAAGTTGATATTTACCACTGAAAAAGACGCCACGAGGTTAAGAAAATTTACTAATATTGAACCCTCCATCCGGGACAGGATGTTCTATATCCCTGTCGGTGTTGAGATCCTCAATGAAGATGGCGAAACTTTCAATAATCAGATCCGAAGCTATGTTAGAGACAATAAAAGAGACAGTATCCTTCATAAATAGCCAGACTAATATAAAGCCTGAGCTTGGAATCATCCTTGGCACCGGCCTTGGCGGGATGGTAAACGAAATTCAGATCAGTGATATTCTGGAATATGAAGACATTCCAAATTTCCCGGTATCGACGGTTGAAAGCCATCATGGAAAACTTATTTTTGGAACCCTTGGCGGGAAAAGAATAGTCGCCATGCAGGGTAGGTTCCATTATTACGAGGGATATACCCCACAGGAAATCACCTTCCCTGTCAGGGTCATGAAATACCTGGGAATCTCCCATCTCTTTGTGTCCAATGCCAGCGGGGGAATAAACCCTGAGCAGGAAATCGGGGACTTGATGATAATTGACGATCACATCAACCTAATTCCCAATCCACTCATCGGAAAGCATGAACCAGAATTTGGAGTTCGCTTCCCGGATATGAGTGAAACATATGATCACAGCTTGATAGAGCATGCACTCAGGATTGGAAAAGAAAACAATTATCCTGTCTGCCAGGGATGTTATGTTGGAGTTACGGGTCCAACCCTGGAAACCCCGAAGGAATACCAGTACTTCCGTATCATTGGAGGTGATGCCGTAGGAATGTCTACCGTCCCGGAGATCATTGTTGCCCGGCAGATGGGGGTGATTTGCTTTGCCATATCCATAATAACGGACCTGGGAGTTCCCGGGAAAATTGTTAAGGTTACACATGAGGATGTTGCCGGTGTGGCCGAGAAAGCTGAACCCCGGATGACCCATATTATGAAGGAGCTGATCAGCGGCCTTTAGAAAGCACACAGGTTTTCTTGAATTTTCGATTGCCCTCAGCACCACCCAAAACTTCGGCATAGATGAGGTATATCCCTGTCCGGGACATCTCCCCAAACCTGTCTGTTCCGTCCCATACAAAAAAACCTTTCGTCCCGAGTAACTGTTTTCCTGTTAGATCTTTTACAAGTCTACCTCTAGGATCAAGTATTAATATCCTTACTGTTACGCCCGGTGATTTAAAGTGATACTTTATGAATAGTATGTCATTTACTCCATCCATGTCCGGGGTAAATATTTCGGGTTCCAGTTCAAATCCCTCTGCTGGAAAACCAGTTTCTTCATGTTGAGAGTTCTTCCTGCCAG
>JAUUZM010000210.1 GCA_030589965.1 Bacteroides sp. | reverse complement strand
TACATTTGCGTTTGCCATAAAATCTTCTTCTGATATTCTCCAGCCCACTGCTGCAGACGGGAAGAAATCCCATTTATGACCTTCTGCCAGCTGAGAGGCTCCATCATATCTGAATGAACCTGTAAATAGGTACTTGCTCTGGAATGCATAATGAACCCTGCCGAAATAGGAAGCCAACTGAGTCTCAACCAAGGTCCTTCCCTGATCTATGGTTTTCTCACCGGAGGCAGATGGTATTGGCCACCACCATGAATCAAGCAGGGCCAGGGTCTGGGCTCTGAAACCAAAATCCTCACTTCTTCCAAACCGGATTTCAGCACCCAGTGTGGCCGATACGGCATGGTTTGCATTACTGTAATTATAATTTAAAAGGTTTGTCCAGGTTAGTCCGTAATTATTGGCAAAGGAGGCCCCGGCTTCATCAAGTCCCACTATGTCCTCATGAGGTTTCTTAAAATCATTATTAGTCCTGAATCTCAGGTCACCATTAAAGGTGGTCTGGAAAGATAAATTCTCCAGGATATTAACTTTCCCGAAAACTGAGGCAAAGACCCGGGTGGATCTCCGCTGTACCCGCCTGTAATTAATATCGTGATCCGTGAGTGGATTGGTGGTCTGATCGCTGGGATCAGGATGTGCCAGTACCCTGCCCAGACTGTCAAGTGCCGGAAGGATGGGCGGAATCTGAACAACATCACTAACGGGATTTTCTCCTCTTTCATTAATCACGGTGGAAAGTATGGTGTTAAGTCCAAAGCTAAATCTCTTTCCAATATCGGTCTCAACATTTCCCCGTATGGTATACCTGTCAAAATTTTCCTTTGCCACATAACCGTCTTCATTAAAATAATTTATGGAGAGGTTATAGTTTGTGGTCTCTGAACCACCCAGGATGGAAAGGTGATAATCCTGCTGGGAACCCTGATCCTCGAAAAGAAGTCCCTCCCAGTCTGTATCTGTACCATTCTCTATTCCTTCCCTCATAGATTGTGAATAGCCCCTGCGGGAATCTGCCAGGGAATCTGACATCTCCCAGTCATCGGCAGCAACACGGGCAAGGTCTCTCTGAAACTGGAGATATTCCTCTCTTCTCGAATAAGGCTGGTTTCCGAAGGGCTGGGTGATTCCGTAATAGGCATTAAAAGCAACCTTAGGCTGTCCGGATGTTCCCCGCTTGGTTGTAACCAGGATAACCCCGTTTGCTCCTGCTGATCCATAAATGGCAGTGGTAGAAGCATCTTTTAATATTTCAATGGACTCAATATCGTTAGGATTTATATTGATATCTGATCCGTAATTAATCCCATCCACAATATATATCGGCCGGTTAGTGGCATTCAGGGATCTTGATCCCCGTATCAGAATATCATAACCGGATCCTGCACGACCTGAGCTTCGGACCATGTCCACCCCGGCAGCTTTTCCCTGCAATGCTTCCAGGGCATTTGATGATTTCACACTGGCAATGTCGTCACCTCTAACCGATACGATAGCTCCTGTCACGTCGCTCTTCTTCATGGTTCCGTATCCGACAACGACTATTTCGTCAATATTCAGATTATCGGGAAGCAAAAGAACATCTATGCTTGTCTGGTTTCCCACAGGTATTTCCTGAGCGGCCATACCAACAAAGGAAAAGACCAGGGTGTCGCTTGAACTGGTGTTAATCTGGTAATTTCCATCCAGATCTGTAACAGATCCTGTGGTTGTCCCCTTTACGGTGACCGTTGCGCCCGGCAGGGCTTCATTTGCATCATCCATAATTTTCCCCGTGACAGTATTCTGTGCCTGTGCAAGCAGGGAGAAGGATAGAAAACAAGTAAACAGGATCAGCAGAAAAGTTCTGCTCATCCTATTTAATAAATTCAAATTAGTAAATCCCATTTGATTTTATTTTTGTTAGGTATTAGTATTTAGGTTCCTGACAAATTAGAGTTACCGGTATACTATCAGAGAACCAGGCCCTTTTTATCGATTCAAATATAGAGTCTAAGGAATCACCCCCTGACATACTTAAGTACCAATCATAGTATTCAAAAGTCCCATTCCAGTCAATATCCTTATATTTGACCTGATAATGTTTTGGTCTTCAGGTAAAGCAAGGATAGATTCATGTACTCATCGGCAATTCGCAAATTTTCTGTTATCACCACCCTCATATTAATCTTTGTCCCGGGCCTTCAGGCCCAGTCAAATATCCGGTTTGAGAATTACACACTTGAAGACGGACTCCCACATAATATCATCAGTTCCAGCTACCAGGACCAGTTAGGATGGATCTGGATTGGGAGCAACAGGGGATTATGCAGATTCGATGGTATCTCATTTAAGACATATTTTCTGAGTTACAGTGATCCGGACAAGGAATCATCACATGTGACAAGTTTTTATGAAGACAGGGATTCCAGGTTGTGGATGGGGACTGAAGACGCGGGACTCGTATTGTATAACAGGGATCTTGACAATTTTACCTATTTCAGCTATTCAGATACCTGCAGCAATTGTATAAGCAGCAACTATGTTCATTCCATCACAGCCGATTCATCCGGGATTATGTGGCTTGGGACTTACAAAGGGGTCAACCGGTATGATCCGGAAACCAATATCTTCCAGTCCATTCGTAAGGTTGACTCACTCCCGGTGTCGATCTCAGGAAATGTCGTTCAGAAAGTATTTGTTGACAGCCGGCAGACATTATGGATTGGGTCAAGCACCGGTCTGGATTATCGTGATCCCGAAAGCGGTGAGATCAAGCCTGTTGATCTTCGTTCTGAAGGAAATGAGGTCATTGATGTATGGGAAATTACGGAAAATAGTAAAGGACAGATCCTGGTGGGAACCTACCACACAGGCTTGATAACAATTGATCCGCTCAGCAAAAACATCCTTAACAGGTTCATCCCTGATCCCGAATATCAACGTAGTTATACCGTCAGATCAATTGAAGAGCTCCGGAACGGAGATTATTGGCTGGGAACCCGTGGGGGAATTTATGTGCTTGATAAGGATATGAATAACCTTGCTCATTATGTCCACCGCGAAAACGACCCCAGCAGTCTCAGCCATATATCTGTCAACCATATTTTTGAAGATAAGGTAGGCGATATCTGGATATCTTCCCGGAATGGTATCAGCCATGTAAGCCAGGAGAAGCAAGTGTTCAACTATTATGGATCGGACATCAGAAGTGACCGTTTCCTGAATAATTCTGAAATCTATTGCATTTTTGAAAGCAATGATGGAAAATTATGGATTGGTACCGAAGCCGGGGGTGTCAATATTCTGGATCATAGCACTGGTCAATTCTCCTATTTAATGCATGACGACGAAAACAATAACAGCCTCAGTTCCAATTGCGTCAAGAGCATTATTCAGGACAGACATGAAAATTATTGGATAGGGACATTCCTTGGTGGATTGAATCATTATGATGTCAAAAGGAAGCGCATTACCCATTATTTACATGATCCTGATAATCCTAATAGTATTGCAGATAACAGGGTCTGGGCAGTGCATGAAGACCGGAATGGTAATATCTGGCTCGGGACATCGGCTGGAGTTGACCGCTTTGATCCTGAGAATCAGACCTTCTATCACTACAAAGATCGTTTTCAGAATGATCATGTCTCCACCATTTTTGAAGACAGGGCCGGTAATTTATACTTTGGTGATCCTTTGACAGGACTCAGCATACTTACTCCCGATGGAGAGATGATTTTCCACGACATTTCTGCCAGAGTAATATATCAGGATAGTAAAGGTAGGATCTGGATAGGATCAGATGAATATTTTGGATTGCATGAATTTGATATCAGGTCTGGAATCATGAATACCTATACCAACAAAGATAACATACCTTCAAATCAGATTTTTGGTATTCTTGAGGATAATTACGAAAATCTATGGCTGAGCACCGGACATGGCTTGGCCATGTTTGATCCAACACTCGGGAAGTCTCTTAAGAATTATCGAAAAGAGGATGGCATTCAGGGAAACAGGTTTTACTACGGTGCTTACTGCAAAAGCAGTAATGGAGAATTGTTTTTTGGAGGTCAGAACGGCATAAGCAGTTTTTACCCTGAAAGATTAACTGAAAATAGGATAATTCCTCCAGTTTATATAACAGGTTTCAAGATTTTTAACAGGGAGGTACCTGTTGGGGAAGAATTCATGGGAAGGACAATACTGGAAAAGAGCATTTCTGAATCTGAAGAGATTGTACTGGATCATGCCCATTCGGTTCTGACCCTGGATTTTGTTGCCCTGAACTATATCAACAGTTCAAAAAATTCTTATTCCTATTATCTGGAAGGATTTGAAGAAGACTGGAACGATGTCGGATCCACCCGATCCGCCACCTATACAAACCTGAATCCGGGTAAGTATACATTCAGGGTGAAGGCCTCTAATAACGATGGGGTATGGAATGATGAAGGAGTATCATTAGGAATTACCATCAAACCACCCATCTGGAGAACCATAGGATTCAAGCTTTTTATTATTGTCCTTATCAGTGGTATAATCTATTTGATCATCTCATTTTTCCTTAAGCGGGAAAAGCTTAAAAATCAACTGGTGCTTGAAAGAGTCAAATCCAAGGAACTGCATAAGATTGATATGATGAAATTCCAGTTCTTTACAAATATCTCTCATGAAATCAGAACCCCAATATCCCTTATTGTCAGTCCCCTGACAAGAATTAAAAACTCAAACCTTACCATAAGCCAGATAAAAAATGACCTTGAAGTTGTATACCGCAACGCCATACGACTTGGGAAACTGGTTGATCAATTGCTGGATTACCGAAAGATTGAGGCAGGAAAACTAAAGCTTGAACTATCAAGGGGTGATATCGTCGCCTTCCTGAGAAATGTACTGTTCATGTTTAAGGAAATGTCACAGGAAAAGAATGTGAAACTGGAGTTCTATTCGGTGCTGGAACAGATCCAATTGTATTTCGATCCTGATAAAATGGAAAAAGTACTGTTCAATCTCCTGTCCAATTCATTCAAGCATACGCCAGAGGGAGGTACCATTTCCGTAGCTGTATCACTAACCTACCAGATGTCAAATGAAGATACGGGAGAAAAATCTTTTGCCTCTGGTGAATACGTGCAGATTGTTGTTAAGGATACGGGAACCGGCATTCCGGATAATAAAAAAGATAAAATTTTCAACCGGTTTTACCAGGGAAAATCCACCGGAACTGAACAGAACACCGGATCAGGTATTGGCCTCTCACTCTCCAAGGAACTGATTAAGATCCACAATGGCCGTATCTCGCTTGAAAGCAAGGAGGGTATTGGTACTGTGCTTACCTTGCTGATTCCTGCCATCAAAAAAGATCCTGATAAACCAAAAGCGGATACACCAACCATAATTGAAAGCTCAGAAGTTGAAACTGTTTATCAGATGAATACTCCTGATCAGGAAAAGCTCTTGGATTGCGATACCCCCCTGATACTGGTACTGGAAGATAACAAGGAACTTCTGAGTTTCATTAAATCAATATTCAACGAAGAGTATAATGTAATCACAGCAGAGGATGGTGAAGCCGGACTTGAACTGGCTTATGCAGCAATTCCTGATATTATTATCTCTGATATTTTGATGCCGAAAATGGATGGGAAGAAATTTGGAAAAAATGTGAAACAGGATTTCAGGACCTCGCATATCCCACTGATATTCCTGACTGCCCTGTCTTCCAAGCAGCACGAAAAAGAGGGAATCCTGCTGGGCGCTGATGAATACATTACAAAACCCTTCGATCCACAAATTCTAAAGGTAAGGGTTGATCAACTCCTCTCCACCCGTCGCTTATTGAGAGAGAAATATTCAAGAGAGAACATCCTTCAAAAGGATGACTTGAACATTGGTTCCAAAGATGATAAATTCCTTCAAAAATTGGTGGAGATCATTGAGGAAAATATCGCCGATCCGGAATTTGGAACCGTCAGGATATCCCGGGAAGTCGGTGTCAGCCGAACACAGCTTTATAGAAAGATGGCTGCCTTAACTGAAATGACTGTAAAGGAATTTATCAGGAGTATCCGATTAAAGAGGGC
>JAUUZM010000262.1 GCA_030589965.1 Bacteroides sp. | reverse complement strand
CATTTTTGCCGGAAAACAAAACATAACACAGATCATGTATGAAGTGGGATTTCAAAACCCTTCCCACTTTGCCCTTTCATTCAGGGAATATTTTGGGGTGAATCCATCCCAGTATAAAAAATCCCGGAATAACTGATTTCGGGATATCCCCAAGCTATCCTTCCCCTTAATATGTGAATTTGACTGACGCTTGATTGATCGAATCAATCTTTTGGGACTTTTCTTGTCTTTTTTGGGACAAAACTGGTGGACTTTGGCCCTCCGCCGGTTGTAATTTCATATTACAATTTACTCATTCCCATCATCTCAATCCCAGTTTCTCACGGTCTCCTCTCCCAATTTACTCATTCCCATCATCTCAATCCCAGTTTCTCATTTTCTCATGTTAAACCTTTAATACTTAAGAACATGTTACAAAAAAGCCTGATTCTATTCTTACTCGTCCCAATCATGTCTTATTCCCATGAACCCGCCTTCGACATGCAAAACCAGATTTCTTCCAGAATCCAGCTGGATACTGCCTTTGAAAGTAGTACGATCCTGTTCCCCTTTAATACAAAGAACAGTATCAGCAGATTGGCTATCTCAGGAGACATTGCTTTGCATTCTGATTCCAGTCTGGTTCGTATTATCCTGATGGATAACTATAATAATGAATTCCTCATTTATGAGACCTATCCAATTCTGGCAGGATCATGGCAATTTTCAGTGGATGAAGTCGCAGAGGAGACATCGCTGTTAAATAATATTATACCATACCAAATAAGCTTTGAAATTGTTGATGCATCGATCTATCTGAAAGAGATCAATCTGAGTGAGGAGTGCAAGTATAAGGCAGATTCTCGAGAAGAGCAATTGCATCAACAAACCTTAAATAAAATTGACAGGATTAATCTGAACATACAAAATAAGGGTCAAAAATGGGTAGCTGGAGAAACTTCAATCTCCAAATTATCTTACCATGAAAAGAGGAGGATGTTTGGTGGAAACGTTCCCAATCTTCAGGGATTTGAATATTATGTAGGAGGTGTTTTTGTACTGCCAGGATCAGAGGATAATTTTAAATCAGGGGATACACAATCAGAAAGCCCGGAATCCTCAGAACCTGAATATGTGAATGAGTTTAGCTGGAGGAACAGGCATGGAAAAGACTGGGTTACTTCAGTGAAAAACCAGAAAGGTTGTGGCAGCTGTTCTGCTTTTGGTACAGCTGCTGCTGTTGAATTACTGATAAATCAATATTTTAACCGGAATCTGAATTATGATTTATCAGAACAAAATCTAATGTCTTGTACAGGTCTAAGATGTAGTTTCGGGGGGAATCCTTGTATGGCACTTAATCATTTAAGGGGATATGGAATTGTAATGGAAGATTGCTTCCCATACACGGCAACAGATCAGACCTGTTCCAAGATATGTAAAAATCCCACGGAACGTATTAAAATTGATAGTTGGCAGGGATACTATTACGATTCTACCATTAATTCTGTACCCTGTTGTAAAAAGGAAATTATGAATGGTGCTACAGTTGCACTGGTTCCATCCTGGTACCACACCATGCAATTGGTAGGTTACAAGACACTTGAAGAGGGTAGTCACATTAAACTTGCAAAACATAAGGATACAGTTAACTGGATTACTATTCAGCCCAATGATCCCTATATTGGTCAAACCGCTTTATTATTCAAAAACAGCTGGAGTGAGAATTGGGGAGACAATGGTTATGCATATATTATCGGTGATATGGTGAATTATCGCATATATTCCTTATACGGGCCTGTAACCTCCCGGATTTTAGATTCCACATATGTTCTATGTACTGACAATGATGGTGATGGCTATTATTACTGGGGAATTGGACCAAAACCATCACATTGTCCTGACAGTCCCGAGGAAGCAGATGGTGATGATTCAAACCCATGCATCGGCCCAATGGATGAGTATGGTAACTTCACATATTTATGTTTAACATCTGAACCAGATAACATATCAACTGAACATTTTCAAATTTTTCCTAATCCAACGAGAGATCATATAATTATTCAGACCAAAGCACAGGAGAGATATTCTATAGAAATAGTATCACTTAACGGCCAGATAATCTACAGAAGTTATTATGAAGGACCAACTCTTAAAATGGACCTTTCATCCTTGAGAAAAGGAGTCTACTTTATTACCGTTGGGTCAAGGGATTTTGTAAGGACTGAGAAGATTATTAAACTGTAATATTGCAGGACTGATATTAGTTCCAGAATAATCAAAACTTCAACCTAATCTGCACATTAATATCCTGCCTGTGATGCCCCTCGATTTCATTTAGGCCGCTACTGATAGTTTCCCGGTCTGGATACCAGCTGAGAGCTTATTTTGTAGTATTCGTTACTGCTTGATACTCTAGGGCATCATCCAAATCTGTCCTTCCATTCATAAACAAACACCTCTTTCCATGCCTATTCAATTACTATTTTACCACGGTAGTATTTCGGACCTCTTAACTCAATGAAGTAAAATCCATCCTTCAGATCACCTTTTTCGAGGACATACTCTGAGGTAGCAATATCATTCACAATCTGGTATACCTTTCCTGAAAGATTCGTCAGAATCAATTTGTATGTTTCTCCGGCCTGATTGGGGAAAGTGATGGTTGTTTTCTGGTTGAATGGATTAGGGAAGGCTTTAATTGCTCCTGTATAAAGCATCGGCAGGCCAGTTGTTTCATCAATATCCAGGACCTGAATGATAAATGGAACTTCGCAATAATTGCCTGCTTCGTCGGTAGACCGGATGCGGACCCTATACTCCTCCCGGGATTCAAAATCAAATGATACGGATGCCATCAGCAGGTCGCCTGCCAGGGTGAAGCTGAAGTTGTCATCATCCCCTTCCCCGGGTACAAACTTATAACCATGGGAATCCACCGAATCCAGGTCCGCCGTCATCAGCTTTCCGACCACTGTCCCGGCCGGATATTCCTCTGTGATGGTATTATTGCTGATGGTGATTGTATCGGGTGGCAATTGCCCTGACTTAAGCTTATTATCATCCATATTCGAAAGGGAATGGTTATAGGGTCCGGTTCCTTTCTTTTTATTTCCCCCTGTTGGGAAGCATGGATCAGGTTTCACCACTGCAATGCGATAATAATGGTTTGAAATGTCCAGATCGCGGTCAGTCCATGATTTATTGTTGGCGGACAGGGAATAAACGTCCTCAAAGTTCTGGCCGGTAGGACTCCGGTAAATAATATTTGTCCGGTATTCGAACCCGTGATAAAAATCCCACTGTAGATTAGTCACATCGTTTTGTACATCCGGATTAACAATCAGGTGAACGGTTTTGTGAGGCTTGCACAGGTCGATATCTGTTTCTACCCCGGCCGTATCAAAGGCGGTGATTTTGTAAAGGTATGATTGAACGGTTGGATCTGCCACGCTGTCAGAATAAATGCTCAACTCATCGAATGATTGAGTGCTTAGTAAGTCATAGATACCGGCTGCTGAGCTTTCCCGGTAAACATTATAGGAAAGGATGGGCGCCGAGGATTTCTTTTCCCAAACGATAAGGTTATTCCCGGTTTCCGGGTCGACGGTTACGATGCAAATCTGTGGTACAAGCCATACGTTTGCGGGTGAGGTTGAATCGGAACCACAACTGTTGGTTGTTGTCATGGTGTACATGCCCTCTATAGTTTCATCCTCCGGGAAGATACCCAGTTCAGGGGAGATCGCCCCCGGGATGGGGATACCGTCTTTGAACCACTGGTAACCCATGGGTTCTGTTCCTGCGGAACTGGTTTCCATGGTAAATGATTTACCTTGGGTGACCCAGTAGTCTGTCATGGTGGTCTGAATCCGAGGTGGGAGTTTAACCAGGATATACGCAGGATTACTGCTGATTTCTCCGAATCCGTTTCGGACTTTGCAAAAATAATTGCCCTGGTGGGCATAAGTAAGAGAGTCGAAATGAAGTACATTATTTACAGCCCCTGGAACAATATTCCCATCTTTGAACCATTGGTACCATGCTGTATCGTTGACTTCCACAATCATGACGGCTGAATCCCCTTCACACAACAACAGGTTATTCGGCTGTCTGTTGATGGTCAATTCTCTTCCCTGGTTTTCCAATGCCCCGAGATCCACTCCCCCGGACATGTTCCTGGGGTGTCCAGCCATATCTACATCGGGAAGATAAAGGCCGGGTAATTCAGGAAGGCCCTTATTAATCAATGCTGAAAACTTCGTAAGGTCCCAGTCTGCCAGCTCAGCATTATAATAAGCTCCTCTGCCTGCAGTAGGTGAAATGAAATCCGGCAGGGTATCCATGTTGTTATTCATCACAATTTCCCTGGCCTGTGATGTGAAAATGGAATCGGCGCCAAGTGGCAGAACATTGTTCAGTATGTTCGCACCGGTATTGTATATGTATATGGGTGGACCGGTTATTTCATCCGTACCGCTGTTATTATGCAGTATATTATTCGCTATATATGCCGTGGACGGGATAGGTGAGATGTTGTTGACAGTAATCACCTTTCCCTTATTATTGTTGTTGTTGACTATGCTGTTGTTATATATCCATGAATCGCCGGAAGAATAAACCATCACTATACCATTCTGTCCAGAAATATTATTATTGGCAAGCAGGCAATTACCCATGATCATTTCATCTCCGCTTCCGAATACAGCTGAACCACCGGGAATATGGTTGTTAAGGATTTTTGAGTTTTCAAGCTTCAGATCAGACCCGGATGCATTGATCAGATAAGAAGTACCGATGAGGTTCATGCCCCTGAATGAGGAATTAAGGATCTCCAACTGGCCATTTTTTGAATATATAATATCTGTGTGGGTCCCGTTTATATCGGAAATGCTGACTGAATCGAACCTGGCTGAACAGTTCGTTAGGCTGAAGAAATAATCATCGCAGTTTGCGTTCTCAAACCAGCAGTTATCAAATTGAAAATGAGGCGAATTACTTAAATTGAATACAGCAGGGGTGTTATACATGTTCCTGAAGTCCACATACCT
>JAUUZM010000120.1 GCA_030589965.1 Bacteroides sp. | reverse complement strand
TATGATTTAAATTAAAGATATTCAAGATAATGAAAAGAAGCTTAATAAACCATTAATTAAACTGAAAGGAAGAGAACATTCCCCTATTAAGAGACATCATCAGCCAGAGTTAATTGATTATTAAGGGGAAATTAAGGGATTTATTATACCTTCCAATTCCAATTCCATTAATACCAAATTATTAAAAAATCATCATGAAAGAAAAAAGTACCCGGCTTACCAAAGCATTACTGAATGCTTTTCTCATACTTTTCACGTCTTTTTTGTCCTGCAAGGGGGGTAACCACCCCAATATAGTTGTTATCCTGACCGATGACCAGGGATATGCTGATATCAGTTATAATCCTCTGCATTCACCTGAGGTTGCCACGCCCAATATGGATGCCCTTGCCCGTGAGGGAGTATTTTTTACCCAGGGCTATATTACAGGAAATGTATGCTCACCCACCCGGGCCGGGCTAATGCTGGGAAGATATCAGCAAAGGGTTGGTGTATACACGGCCGGGGAAGGTGGTACCGGATTTTCCCCGGATGAAAAGATATTTCCAAAATATCTTCAGGAGGCAGGATATGTTTCAGGAGCCTTCGGTAAATGGCACCTTGGTTTGACACCCGCCCATAATCCTGTAAACCGGGGATTTGATGAATTCTATGGTTTTATGGGTAGGGGAGCCCATGATTACTACCACCTCAGAGATCCTGAGCGGCCAATGTACCGGAACGACCAAGTGATAAGCGATTCAGGATATTTGACAAACCGTCTCACAGAGGAGGCGGTCGATTTTATTCAGAATCATAAATCCGAGTCCTTTTTTCTTTACCTGGCATATAACGCGGTTCATGCACCCAAACAGGCTCCCCCGGAAGACATTGAAAAATTTGATACAGGGGATCCGGACAGGGATATCCTGATGGCCATGTTAAAACATCTTGATGATGGTGTGGGTGATGTGGTTGCTACCTTAAAAAAGGAGGGTGTATGGGACAATACCCTCTTGTTTTTCCTGACGGATAACGGGGGAGCAATGACCATGCATGCCGATAATACTCCCCTTAGAGGCTCGAAACAATTTAATTACGAAGGGGGAATCCGTACACCTTTTATTATATCCTGGCCGGATAGATTTTCCGGTGCACGTGAGATTCATACTCCTGTAGTTTCCCTTGATATCCTTCCAACTGTACTGGATGCGGTTGGTATTAAAGTCCCGAAGGATAAACATTTTGACGGGAAAAGTATTCTACCCGTTCTGGAAGGGAAGAAGGATGTATTGCACGAGAATTTTTTCTGGAGTGAGGGTGGCAGAACCGGAGAGTGGGCGGTCCGATCAGGGGACTGGAAGCTGGTTGTCCACAAGGCCAGGATAGAACTCTTTGATCTGGGTAAAGATGTGTCAGAACCCAACGACCTTTCAAAGAAACACCCGGATATTGTTAAGAATCTTACAGCATTGTACAATGAATGGCTGGATGAGATGGCAGAACCTTTGCAGGAGCCCGGCAAAAGGTGGGTTCCCAAGCAATAATTCCCCCGGGAAATCTGTTTGTATTTTTTCCGCATAATATGAAAAAAGCCTTTTCCAATTATTTATCGAAGAAGCTGGTGCTGTTCCTGGTTCTTATGCTCCCATTTGGGGCAGGTCTTCTCCGGGGACAGGAGAAACCCAATATAATTTTCTTTATCGCGGATGATGTCGATAAGTACCAGATAGCCTGTTTCGGCGGTGCTGTATTTACTCCCAACATTGACAGCCTGGCTGCTCAGGGTATGTTATTTCATCATGCATATGTTAATTCAACGGTATGTACACCATCGCGCTACAGTCTGACTACCGGAAGATTTGCCGGGCGGTCACGATTTGCTCCTTATCTTAAGGATTATCCGATTGGTTCACAGGGACTGCCGAGTTTTGATGTTGGACTCGAACAGGATTTAATGAATATAGGATATACTCTCAAAAGCCAGGGCTATAAAACTGGCTGGGTGGGCAAGTTCCATATTGGGGAGGATGCGACGCTGAATGGACTGACAAATGATGAGAAAAAATTCCTGAAGACGGCTTCTCCAAATGATCCGGTGGCAACAGAACTTTTCCAGAAAGAAGAAAAAGCATTCAGGGAATACATTACTAATAAGGGATTTTCCTGGGCAAAGAATATTTACGAGGGAAATCTTGAAGATCCATTTGATGAACATAACCTGGAATGGTCCATTGAGGCGGCACTTGAATTTATTGATTCTGCCGGAGGTAAACCCTTCTACCTGCATTTAAACACTACCCTGCTGCATGGACCTGATGGATCATGGGAACAGAGCCTGGCTTTCCCGAAATATACCGGAGCTGGACTCATAGACCATGAATTGCTGGCCGGAATGCCTCCACGAAGCACGATAAATGAACGAATTACGGCAAACGGGTTTAATCTTAACGACAATCCTTCCGGAATAACATGGATGGATGATGGAGTTGGGGCTATCATGAGAAAGCTGGATTCTCTTGGCATCAGAGAGAATACCCTTTTTGTATTCCTCCCGGATCACGGTTCAGCAAATAAGGCATCCCTCTTTAATAAGGATGGTACCAATATCCCCATGATCATTCGATACCCGGCTGAGATTTCTCCTGGGAATCAGAGCAGCTCTCTTGTACAGGCCCTGGATATGATTCCTACCTTTTATGAACTGGCGGGTGTTGAATTGCCGTCAGAATATAAAATCGATGGTAAATCTCTGCGTCCTCTGTTCTCAGATCCTACAGCAAAAATTCACGAAAGCCTTTATTTTGAGCTGGGATGCGCAAGGTCCGTTATGACGGAGGATTTCAAGTATACCGCAGTCCGGTACCCTGAGGATAGGATCCAGGATATCCTTAATATTAAGGAAGAGGATCTTAAAGATAAAGTGATGAAGAAGCTCATCTATTTAACCGGCAACGTTGGGATCAGTACGCGAGGTATTAAGTACAACCCGGATCATCTAAGTCCGGATCAGCTGTATAAATTATCTGAGGATCCCGGTGAATTGAACAACCTTGCTGAAGATCCTGATTATTCCCAGGTGGTTGATGAGATGAAAAGAATCCTGTACGGGTACCTCTCAAGTTTTGAGGGAAGGCCATTCGGGGAGTTCATACCCGGAACAAATGCCGCTCCTCCTGATCCGCAGGTCCAGGAATATGTCAGGAATATCCAATCTGCTCTTCGAAACGGAGCGACCCTGGATGGTCAGGTAATCATCTGTGATGGGAATTGTGTGACTACCCCCACAACCCATCAGGGTACACTTAAACAATATCAAGACTTCCCAGTAAGCCGGATCATCCAGGATCCCTCTGCCTGTACTATATCCTTTTCAGAACCTGTAAATGTAATTCAAGTGATTGATTTGTCGGGCAGGATAATGCTGACGGGTGCCGGCAGACCCGGAACTGATTTCATAATGGATAAGAATGTCATTCCCCCGGGGATATATATCTTAACCCTCAGGGGAAAGGGTCTGATGCAGACCTTGAAGATCAGGATTGATCCTTGATTATTTCATTGAAGCTTTGCTTGAAATCTTCCCCGTACAAAGTCTTATATTCATTGCAGAAGTTCTGATAGGTATTTTTTGCCAGGCTGTGTTTTCCCTGTCCGTATTGAGCCCTGCATTTAAGGATCATGATTTCCTCATTGACTATGTCGAAGTTGAATAAACAGTCCGCCAGGTCTATTATGAGCTCTGCATTTTTCTTTACATTGAGTGTTTCTGCGAAAGAAAGTAAAACATCCGAGATCCTGTCCGAGATCCTGGCTTTAAAAACATCCAGCCACTCAAAACCAAGATTGATAAGGAAAGGACCCCTATTGGTTATTTCAATAAGCCTGCTGATCCTCTGCTGATTTATTTTGTCTTTCGAATTAACGATGGCTTCAACTTCACAGTATTCATTATGGATTTCCTTCCCCAGATGAATCTTCCAGTAGCCGGTTTCATGTGTTAATTCACAGCCATCCAGTTTTGAAAGTATGTTTTTTAGTTTTGTGATATTAACCGAGAGATTATTTCTTGCAGATCGTTCTGATTTGTCAAACCAGAGAAATTCTATGATACGTGAAGAAGATATCCCTTTATCATTCTTTATAGAGTGAAGGATAATAATCAGAAACAGTTCCTTCAACAAGGGTGTAAATTTATTTGTAATGTCTGCTTCTGTCCTGTCAATTACCTGGAAACCACCAAAGAAATTGATGGCATTGCTTTGATTTGATGAAGCCTGAACTAATACGGGTTCATGTACATCAGTTTTCTCAGGGATACCATTTCTTCCGTTTTGTTTCTTTTTTCGGGAGCTCAAGAACAGCCATATTACCATGATTATTACAAAGGAAGATGCCAGGATAAACAGGAATAGTAAGCTGCCCTTTTTCTTCGGGTTTTGCTCCGGAACAACTTGTTCGGCAATGGGCGGAAAACCAATGGAATGGAGTACTATCCTGCTCCCATGTTCATCCTCGGTCAGGAGGGTCGCTGCAAACATTTTTTTGGCTACGGGGAAATAATATAGGTCAGCAAATGAATTAATGTCATTAAAAAGATAAGGGATATGATCTCCCATTCGTTCCAGAGGACCCCCATCCAGTGATCCCCTGAGCAATTGAAGATGACTCTGGTATTTGAATTCAGGGAATGATAGTACATAAAAATTTCTGGTTTGGGGATCAATCACCATGGAATTTGCAAAACAAAAGTTGTCATCGGGCTTGGGGAATGAATCCTTTTTGATAAATCTGTTATCCTTCAGGGAGTATGCATTCAGGTCATAGTAATGATGTGGATTCAGCATCTGTTTGCCCGATTCACTACCATATCCTCCCAGGAAATACAGGGTATCATCCAGGAAACCTGATGCCGCCAGGTACCGGGCATGGGGACGTTCCCCCTTCACCCGAATTTCTTCCCAGATGTTGCTCCCAATTTTACAGCGCCACATTACGTTTTTATAATGATAATGCCCGTAACCATTATATATGTACAGCAAGCTATCGGCTTCATCGTAATACTTATTATGTTGTGAGAAATCAATTCGTACATGAGGAATGAGCTTTTCCTGAATGATTTCTCCACTGAGCGGATCAATATAAAACAACTGCCTGGAATCAATATTATAAGAGATAATCCTTTGGGATTGTTGATCGTATACCGCCTGGCCATCCCTGGTAAAAAATTCAGGTTTAGTGAGGTAAGACAGGGTATCAAATTGGTTCAGTCCTGCATCGTAGATGATCATGAATTCCTCGCCAAGTATATAAATTTTTTCCCCGGCCTGGTCCTGCACTAGCAGGGCGTTCCCCTTAAAGGAGGTTTCTGAGATCCGGTTCCAGTTAAGGTTGGCAGTCAGAAGCCAATCCGGGTTTGTGATAATTGCTTTTCTATTATTCAGAATATCATAGGTGTAGTTACCCTCCGTCTGGTTTAAAGGCCAGTGGTTTAGTAGCTTACCCTTCTTTCCCCTTATCTTGACATCTTTTATCAAAATGGGTGGCACATCAGTAGAGATGAAATCTTCCTTTGTACAGGCCCCGAATGAAATACTAGCCCTGGAATGATTTTGAAGATTAAACGTGCTATCCACAAAAACCAGGTCCCCATTATAAAAAATGATCTTATCCTCGTTCATTATGAACTTGATCTTGAACTTGATCCATTTATTGATTTCCAAGGGAGGGACAAAGTTAAACGCGATTTCAGATTTTCTGCTTCCCACGATGATGGAGAAATCTCTGGTTGAGTCGTTTCTGAATCCATGCACAAGGTCAATGTTTAACTCCCCGTTAAGGATTATCCTGAAGACATAGCCATAAATGGATTTTTCACTGCGGTGCAGGGCCATGTCAAAATCCAACTCAAATTCATCATTAAAGTTGAATTCCTTCTCAGGTGATAAGACCATGCTCGTTCTTTGATCTTTTGGAACATTATGACCATGGAATGAGAGGCCATAGGGCTGTGAAAAAACAGGGGTAAGTAGAAATGTACAAGTCAGAATAGTAAAAAAACTGTATGGAAATTTTAATTGCATTCTTGTATCTGAAATGACAATTTCGTTAAAAAAATCAAGGATTAAGTATTTATTAGTTCAAAGTTAATGGATGATGACTATTTTCATAAATTAATTAAGACTTTAATTAAATACTTATGACTCACATGTACCACATTCAGGTTACATAGAACATGAATTAGACTAACATTTTTAGATATGAATTACAAATCATCCTTGACCAGCCTTCGATTTATTTTTTTAAGTACTGTTTTTTTTGCACTGCTAGCCATTGCTTGCAAGAGTTCCAATCCCGAAAACGCAGTTCCTCCCAATGTCCTCATCATTCTTACCGATGATCTGGGATATGGAGATATCTCCACATATGATAATATGGCACCCAAAACACCCCATATTGATCGAATTGCTGCGGAGGGGGTTCTATGTACGGATTTCTATGTTCCAACTCCCTATTGTGCCCCTTCCAGGGCCACCCTGTTGACCGGCAGATTTCCGCTCCGGCATGGTGTTATCCGTAATCCTGCTCCGGATGCCGGGATAGATGATATTGGTATCTCTGCAGATGAGATCACCCTTGGAGAGGTATACCAGAAGGCAGGCTACAGCACCAAATTAATCGGTAAATGGCATCTCGGTCATAAAGAGGAATTTTTCCCGGTTAAGCATGGATTTGATGAATATTACGGGATTCTCTATTCCAATGATATGAGGCCAATTCAGATCATCGAAAATATGGATACCGTGGAGTATCCTGTAGATCAATCTTTTCTGACTCAAAAATATACTGCCGAGGCAGTTGAGTTCATAAAGGAAAACCAGGGAAAACCGTTTTTTCTTCATCTCTGCCATGCCATGCCGCATAAACCTCTGGCAGCTTCGGAGGATTTCTACACTCCTGAAACGAAAGATGATCTGTATGATGATGTTATCAGGGAACTGGACTGGTCCACCGGGGAAATCCTGTCCCTCCTGGAGGAATTGAATATCCTGGATCGTACCATAGTAATCTTTATGTCAGATAATGGTGCCTCCTACGGGGGGAATAACCTTCCCCTGAAGGGTAAAAAAGCCACCAATTGGGAAGGTGGAGTGAGAGTGCCATTTATGATAAGGTATCCGGAGAATCTTCCCGCCGGAATGGTAGTTGAAGCTCCCTGCTGGTCCCCTGATATCTTTCCCACCCTGCTTTCCATGTGTGGAATTGATTTGCCGGCAGACCTGTATCTGGACGGGCAGGAGATCCTTGAGGTTCTGAAAGGGAATGAGCCTGTACTTGAGCATAAAGCTATTTTTACTATGAAGGGAGGAACGATCAGAACTGTAAGGAAGGGGAAATGGAAAATGTATGTTGAAAAGCCTGTTTTCTACAGAGAGCGTGACCTGACAAACTGGAAAGATAAGCGGGGACCTGACGGTACCACCATAATTGCTCCATACGAACAGGCTACTCCTGCAATGTATCCTGGTGTTAAACCCGGGAAGATGGAAGGGGAAACTTTTCTTTTCAACCTGGATAAGGACATTGCTGAAATGCATAATGAAGCAGAGGCAAATCCTGAGATCGTTGCTGAGCTTCAGGAGGAGTATGAAAAATTTATGGTTTCTCTGGAGAAAAAATAAAGTCAATGGAATAAATGGGAATTATGTCAATGAGGATAATAATTAACAGGAAGAGAATGAAAAGGAATGGACTTGTATTTTTAACAATCATCACAGCATCTTTATATTTTACTTCATGTGAACAGGCGTACGATCCGAAAGCCCCACTGGACTATGTGGATATGCTTATCGGGACAGCAAAAAAGGGACATACCATTGTAAGTACGGCCAGGCCATTTGCCATGGTAAAGCCCGGTCCGGATACAGATTTACGCAGAAATTACCTTCATGCAAAACACATTACCGGATTCAGCCAGCTCCATATCAGCGGTACTGGTGGGAATGCTCAATCAGGGGTACTTGGAGTGATGCCGACAAGCGGTCCCCTAAAAGTGGATCCTCTGGAGTACATGTCCGGCTTTGATCCAGCAGAGGGAATTACTGAGCCAGGCTATTACAGTATACTTCTGGAGGATTATAATATCCAATCCGAAATTACATCCACCGAGCGGGTAGTGCTCCACCGGTTTACCTTTCCGAAATCCGATGAATCACATATCCTTTTGGATGTAAGTCATGCCTTTAATAAATACAGGGGGGGAGAGATCCGAATCGTTAATAACACAACCCTGGAAGGTACCGGGAAATACAATGGATATCATGGCTCCGATTTTGATGTTGCGTTTGTTATCGAGTTCAGCAGGCCCTTTAAATCATCCGGAGTATGGAAGGGAAATGAAATCATGCAGGGGGCGGATTATGCCATGGTAGAAGGTGAAGATGGACTTGGGGCCTATGCTGATTTTGAAACCGGTGAG
>JAUUZM010000217.1 GCA_030589965.1 Bacteroides sp. | reverse complement strand
TTAATTTTGGAGATGTTAATGGTTATGATTTCTGGAATAATTCCAGTGCTATATCTGCGGAAAAGAAAATGGAATATGGAAGGGTTCTTCACCGGGGTGTCAAGCGAGCTGAGAGCCGGGAAGATCTGGGTGTACTTGAAATTGCAGCTGATTGGCAGGTGCCTGTTGAAGACGGAAGCTGGCATACTATTGTCCAGGAGAATACCATTTTTAAATTCAGTGGGGATAATAATACCCGTACTATAGACAGGATCACAAGACTTACTGCTCAGGATGTAGAAGTTGTCTTTAAGGATAATAAGGAAGGTATGTTTGCTATCAGGGTGACCAGGGAACTTGAGCTTCCATCAGATAAACCTGAAGTGTTTACAGATGCAAAAGGCATTCCGATGGAGGTAAAAAAATTGAATAATGAGGGTGTTAATGGCAATTATCTGAACTCCCATGGAGATGAGGGAGGGGATGCCTGGGGAAAAAGGGCAGATTGGGTCAGTCTATCCTCCAACATAGGTGAAGAAAAGATCAGTCTCGCCATCTTTGATCACCCGGACAATACTGGTTATCCTTCTTACTGGCATGCCAGGGGTTACGGCTTATTCTCTGTGAATAACCTGGGTGCAAAGTCTTATGATAAAAAGGCAGAACCTATTGTTGTTACCCTGGCACCTGGTGAATCAATGGTATTTAAACACAGAATGCATCTCACTTCCGGATTTCATATGGTCTCGGATCAACTGGATGCTGAGTTCAAGAATTTTGCAGGTAAATAATATTTAATCAAGAGATATCCTGCAGCCTGTCTCGTTGCTTTTCAGGGCTGCCTCAATAACCTGTATAACAAGGTTGGCCTGATCAGCTGTTACTGTAGGTTCTTTTCCTGATTGCAGGGATTGATAAATGTCTTCGTAGTATTCACCATAGCTACCGGGAAGGGTTTCATATTTTTCTGCTGATCCGGAATTCTCGGTATGCAAAATACCCCATTCAGAGTCAGGTTCCCTTCCCCATTTATCCCCAACAGGAATCTCTCCAGCCTTTAATGCATCTTCCTGGGGGTCAATCCCATATTTCAGGAAAGATCCGAGAGTGCCATGGAGGAAATACCTGGGACCCGGCTCTTTGACCAGGTAGCTGGATTTTAGGGTAACCCTGATTCCCTCATATCCCAGCAGAAGTGTAAATGCATCATCCACCTTCCCGCCGTCCCTGAGAATTCCGATATCTGCATATACATGATCAGGCTTCCCAAACAAGTCAATTGTCTGGTCTATAAGATGGGATCCGAGATTGAAAATGGTGCTGCCAGCCCCGGATTCCTCTTTCCATGTGTTCTCCTGGATCATGTTCCGATACCTGTCAAAGTGTGCCTCATATTCAACCAGCCTTCCCAGGTGACCCTCATCAAGGATCTTCTTAATAGTCAGAAAATCACCATCCCAACGACGATTTTGAAATACACTCAGGAGTAAGCCTTTATCTCTGGCAAGATCAATTAATTCCTGTCCTCTGCCGCTGTTACGAACAAATGGTTTTTCTACAATAACATTTTTGCCCGCCAGTAAAGCTTCCCTTGTCATATTAAAATGCAGGGGATCAGGCAGATTGACAATTATCAGATCAATCCGTGCATCACTTAAAAGTTCTTTATAAGTCCTTGCAATTTCAGATTCAGGATATAGTTTGGCAGAATTATTATTGTTACGCTCCAGTATTGAGATAATCTTAAAACCAGGATGTACATCTAACAAGGGGCCATGGAATACCAGGCCGGACATACCGAAAGAAGCCAGGCCAACTCCGTATATTTTCATTGATTATATTTTGGTGTAAAAAAATACAAATATAAGAAAGGAATTATTGTAAAAAATTCTAAGTAATTTCACCCACTACACTTGCAGGAACAAAACATTGTAATCCCTGAAAAAATATTGAAGTCCACTCAATAATCAATCAATAATCTCAATTAGCAATCAATAGTCTCAATTAGCAATCAATAGTCTCAATCAACAATCTCGATAAACGATCAATAATCTCAAATTCTCAGAATATCAATGAAAGGTAAAGATAATCTCAGATTCACGAACAAGATCGCAGTTTACTTAGTTTTTTCCGGACTGATTCTTACATCATGTTTCGGTTTTGATACAAAAAAGGATTCAAACTCAGCCCAGGAGAATACTCCTGAAAAACCGGAGCTCGTTAATCATGTGGAAACACTTGATAATATGTTGCATGAGACATCTGGACTGATTCATTACAGGGGGAAGCTATGGACGATTAATGACAGTGGAAATGATCCGGTATTGTTTGCACTGGAGATTGAAACGGGGAGAGTCCTCCAGGGAATACTTATTGAGAATGCGGAAAATGCCGACTGGGAAGCACTAGCCCAGGATGATCAGCATATTTATATATGCGATGTAGGGAATAATTTCGGCCGCAGGCAAGAGCTTACCATCTATAAGGTTGCCAAGAAATCTATTCCAGCTTCAGGCAGTGCAAAGATAAGTGCAGAAATTATTCAATACCAATACGCAGAAAGACCTGAAAACAATAATCCGCATAGAAACTCTGCCTATGATTGCGAAGCGGCATTTATATCTGGTAAGGATCTGTATTTATTTACAAAAGATTGGGTTAACAAGACCAGCACCTTGTATACCTGTCCCACAACCCCAGGATCCTATAATATCCAGCCACGCAAAACATTTCCCGTGAACGGTCTGATCACAGGAGGGGATATAAATCATGGTGACGGATCTATCGTGCTTTGCGGTTACAGGAAAGACGCTTCCTTTATATGGGTGTATAAGGATTTTGATCCATCGGATTTTTCCCACGGAGAGAGTCTGAATTATGAATATCCGGAACCTGGACGTTTACAGAATGAAGGAATTGCTATTGCTTCCCCCGAAAGGGTATATATGTCCAGCGAAATGAATGAATTTCCAGCTGCAATTCACCGATTGGATCTAGGGAGCATATTGAAATGACCAAGGTTTTTATACATTTGCTATTAGAGGTATATTAAAAATGGTATGGTTTGTGTAAATGCAACAGTATGAGATATTTAATTGTATTGCTGCTGATGCTTGTCGCAATTTCCGCCCATTCGCAGGATGAATACCGAACCAAGAACAAAAGGGCAATTGCAAAATTTGAGGCAGCCAAGCGGTATTATGTTATCCGGGACTATCCTAAGGCCAGTTATGAGCTGAGGACTGCGGTTGAAATGGATCCGGAGTTCATTGAGGCCTGGCTATTGCTCGGACAGGTGGAGACCGATGCAGGAAACCTTAAGAAATCAGTGGAGGCCTACCAAAAGGCAGTAGACATCAATGCCCTGTTTTTTCCGAATGTTTTGTTTTTTCTGGCTGAAAATGAATTAAAACTGGGCATGTATGGAGATGCCAGGAAACATTACGAGTGGTTCCTCGCCTTTGGAGGTATTAAGGAATCTCTCAGGGAACGTTCCCTTAAGGCTCACGCCTCTTGTGACCTGGCCCTGTTATCAGTCGAAAATCCAGTCCCTTTTGAACCGAAAAACCTTGGACAAAGCATCAATACCATGTACGATGAATACTGGCCCAGTTTATCTGCCGATGAAAAGATGTTGGTATACACACGTCTGTTACCAATTGACTATAATAATCCGGCATTTTATGGTAACCGCCAGGAAGATTTGTATTACAGCAGATTTGAATACGGCGACTGGCAATTGGCGAAGAATGTTGGCTCTCCACCCAATACTCCTGATAATGAGGGTGCCCAGACCATTTCAGGAAACGGATTACTGATGGTATTTACAGGCTGCATGAGAGAAGATGGAATGGGATTATGCGATCTGTATTTTTCTGAAAACAGGGGAGGGCGATGGACCATGCCCCGAAATATGGGCAAGGCGATTAATACCAAATACAGTGAGAAGCAACCGTCCTTATCGTCTGATGGGAGGGAGCTGTATTTTACATCCAACCGGCCAGGCGGACTCGGGGAGTTTGATCTCTGGATGTCCGTCCGCCAGGAAAATGGAAGCTGGAGTGCTCCTTTGAATATGGGTAAACAGATTAACTCATCAGGACTGGACCAGTCGCCTTTCATTCACCCGGATAATAAGACTTTATACTTCAGTTCAACAGGTTGGCCGGGCATGGGCGATTTTGATATTTTCCTTTCGCGCCGTACTTCGGATACCTCCTGGTCTGAACCAGTAAACCTTGGATATCCCATAAATACTAATAATTCAGAGCAGGGACTCATAGTAAATTCAAACGCTGATATGGCATACTTTTCTTCTAACCGCCTGAGTGGGAAAGGGCAGGATATATTTGCCTTTGAGTTGTACTATGATGCCCGGCCCAACAGGGTGTCTTACATGAAGGGGAAAGTATTTGATTCTGAAACCAGGCAGCCCCTGGAGGCAAAATTTGAGCTGATTGACCTGGAAACTTCCAGGACTGTGATCACTTCAAGCTCAGATCCCCGCAGTGGTGAATTTCTTGTTGTGATCCCGGTAGACGCTGATTATGCGCTGAATGTAAACCGCCCATCTTACCTCTTCCATTCCGAGAATTTTTCATTCGATAAGGTGTATGAAAGTAGTGAGCCTTTCTATATGGATATCGCCTTAAAACCCATAAAGGTGGGTGAGAAGATTACCCTGAGGAATGTATTTTACAAAACCGATTCATTTGCTCTTGATCTTCGTTCGCGTGTAGAATTGGATAAGGTTGTAATGTTGCTGGAGGCAAATCCTACCCTGTCTATTGAGATTGGCGGGCATACCGATAATGTGGGAACCGCCACTTATAATGTTAATTTGTCTGGGCGAAGAGCCGAAGAGGCAATGAATTATCTGGCTTCCAGGGGAATAGAATCTGGCCGTATAAGTTTCAAGGGATACGGTATGAATGTACCGCTTGCATCAAATGATGAGGAGGAGGGCAAAGCCCTTAACCGTCGCACTGAATTGAAAATCATCAATAAATAGATAGATTTCAGGTAAGACGGGAAAGAAAGCGATTAAGGCATCCTGATATCCGTTTATTTGTATTATTTTTAATTGAAAATATGGATTTCCAGAGATTTAAATACATGTACTGGTTGTTCCTGCTTACTGGTCTCCTTTTATTCCTGTCCGCCGAAATCAGCAGCCAGGAACTTTCAACCAAGGACTTGGCAGAGTCCGATTGGGTACTCCCTGTTACTGGTGAACTTGACCTTCAGAAACTCGATGATTATATCAAGGAATCCATGCCTGAATGGAACATCCCCGGAATGGCCATCGCTATTGTAAAGAATGACACTGTGGTATTTGCAAAAGGGTATGGGGTCAAAGAATATGGGGAGGAGGGAAACGTGGATGCTAACACCCAGTTCAGTATAGCCTCCATCACCAAGGGATTTACTTCCACTGCTATGGCGATGCTGAATGATGAAGGGCTGGTTGATTGGGATGATCATGTGCAAAAGCATCTCCCTGAATTTAGTCTGGATGATCCCTATGTTAGTAAGGAGATACGAATCCGGGACTTACTCTGCCACCGGAGCGGACTGGAGACATTCAGCGGGGATTTGCTCTGGTTCGGTACTGATTATTCCAGGGAAGAGGTAATTCGCCGGGCCCGTTACCTGAAACCTGAGCATGGATTCCGGTTTCATTTTGGTTATTCTAATCTTATGTTTCTTACAGCCGGGGAGATTATTCCAAAAGTTAGTGATGTAAGCTTTGGGGATTTTCTGGAAATGAAGATTCTTCACCCTCTAAAGATGAGCAATACGTATTTTTCTGTGAAGGGCGATAACATTGCGATGCCACATTATGTTGATCCCCTGAGTGGAGAAGTACAGGTACTTCCTCATCTGGATCTTGATAATATAGCCCCTGCCATGGGATTAAATTCAAGCGTTATGGATCTTACCCATT
>JAUUZM010000036.1 GCA_030589965.1 Bacteroides sp. | reverse complement strand
TGAAGAACTGGTTCTCACAGGTAAAAAGGTAGCAATATTTGGACTCGGTGACCAGGAGTCATATCCGGATACATTTGCTGATGCACTTGGTAAACTTTATGAAGCTCTCGAACCAAAAGGATGCGAAATTGTCGGTGAATGGTCAACCCTGGGATATGAGTTTCTTGAATCAGCCGCAGTTAGAAACGGCATGTTCGCCGGACTGGTACTGGACGAAGAAAACCAGCCAGAATTAACGGATTTAAGGATCACGGACTGGCTAAAAGAGTTTATCCAGGAACCGGTGATGGACTTAAAAGCTTGATTATTCTTGTTTTAACCGGGAGAATCCATTTATTTTGCAGCTTCAATACCCCAAAAACCACATTGATACAATGGAAGGAAACGTACTTTTTGCACTAGGGTTGACAATGTTCGCCGGACTCTCAACAGGGATAGGGTCTGTTATGGCTTTTTTTACAAAAACGACCAACACCAAATTCCTGAGTACGGCACTTGGTTTCTCTGCCGGGGTGATGATCTATGTTTCTTTTACGGAGATCCTTGGAAAGGCATTTCAACTCCTTTCCGAATCCCATGGTGAATCCACCGGAAGTTGGTATGCAGTGCTGTCCTTTTTTGGAGGTATAGCGATCATTGCCATTATTGACTCATTAGTACCCACTTTCGAAAATCCACACGAGATAAGGAAAGTTGAAGATATCCGTTTGAATAACAATGAAGGACAGAAAAGCGGCTTGATGAGAATGGGACTTTTCATGGCACTGGCTATTACCATGCACAATTTTCCAGAGGGACTGGCAACTTTTGCCGCTGCCATGCATGATCCCAACCTTGGGATCCCTATCGCTGTAGCCGTAGCCATTCATAATATACCTGAAGGAATAGCAGTATCCGTACCCATCTATTATGCCACCGGAAATAAACGCAAAGCCTTCTTACTATCATTTGCATCCGGCCTGGCAGAACCGGTTGGTGGCCTTATTGGTTACCTGTTTTTGGCCACAGTATTTAATGAGTCAATTCTTGGAATCCTTTTCGGAGGAGTCGCCGGGATCATGGTATTTATTTCCGTTGATGAACTATTGCCCACTGCCCGGGAATACGGGCATCACCATCATGCAATCTATGGAATGATTGCAGGAATGGCAGTAATGGCTGTAAGCCTGCTGCTCTTTATATAGATAATAGAAATGTCAGACAAGCATGCACACCACCATCATTCCACCTCAGGGATCAGCGAGAGAAATCTCCTCGCTGCAGTTGTGCTGAACTTTGCCATTTCGATTGCCGAAATAATCGGCGGTATCTTATCCAACAGCCTGGCCCTTCTTTCTGATGCCATCCACAACCTGGGAGATGGCTTTGCCGTACTGATTGCCTACATCGCTCATCGTATAAGCAAAAGGGATTCAAACCAGCGCAAAACTTTTGGATATAAGCGGGTGGAAATACTGGCTGCATTTGTCAACTCAATTATCCTGGTGGCCATTTGTATTTTTCTGATCTTTGAGGCCGTCGAACGCTTCCAGAACCCCGCTCCGATTAAGGGCGCAATCATGTTTTGGGTTGCTTCCATAGGCCTTGTTGCCAATTTTCTGGCCATAGTTCTCCTTAAAAAAGATTCAAAAAAGAACATAAATATTCGGGCTGCCTATCTTCATTTGCTGGGAGATACCCTTTCTTCAGTAGTAGTGATTATTGGCGGGATCCTGATCTGGAAGTTTGAGATTTACTGGATAGATCCACTCATTACAGTGCTGATCAGCCTTTATATTATGAAAGAAACCTACCTTCTGCTCAGAGAATCCTTCAATATCCTGATGCAGTCAGCTCCTAAAGATATTGACCTGGAAAAAATCAAATCCAGTGTTGAGGGTGTTGAAGGAGTAAAGAATATCCACCATGTCCATCTTTGGAGTCTGAATGATAAACAGGTTCATTTTGAGGGACATGTAGACCTGAAACAGGATATGTCTGTAAGCCAGGCCAACGAATTAAACAAGCAGATCAGCAGTCTCCTTCATGAGCAGTTCGAAATCGAACATACAACCCTGCAAATGGAATTTGGTTGCTGCGAGGAAAATAAGCTTATAAACGGCAGCTAATCTTCCATGGCAAGGGTTCATGATTACATTCCCTTCCTTTATGGTCTAAAAATCTTATACTATTTTTCGATAATTATATAAGAATACTCATACTATTCTCCCTTATTTTGCAACATATCTTTATCGCAGCTGGGGAAACCTGAAAAAATCATGAATTATATTCTGCAATACCTCGACGCACTGGCAAATCTAACCATGGAGATGGCACCCTACCTCCTCCTGGGTTTCCTTTTTGCCGGGATACTTTATGGATGGTTCCCCAAGAAAAAGGTGTATAAATACCTGGGCAAACCCAATTCGGCCTCGGTTATCAATGCCGCCCTGATTGGTATCCCGCTTCCACTCTGTTCCTGTGGTGTCATCCCAACCGGGATCTCTTTTTACAATAGTGGAGCATCGAAGGGATCTTCAGTCTCATTCCTTATTTCCACTCCCCAGACTGGTGTTGACAGTGCAATGGTGACCTATTCACTGCTCGGACTGCCCATGGCCATCATTAAGCCTATAATCGCATTGTTTACAGGATTTTTAGGAGGATTTCTTACCAATAAGTTTGACCGGGATCATGAATTAAATGATAATATGGCTAATGCCGAAAACGGCGCAGCGGACCGATCTCTGAAAGGGATGTTACGATATGCTTTCGTTGAATTTCTCGAAGATATAGCCAAGTGGCTTGTATTGGGCCTTGCCCTGGCCGCATTAATAGAAATTTTGGTCCCCGAATCCTTCTTCACCTCTTACCTGGGGAATGAGTATTTGGAAATGCTGCTTATAATGGTAGCGGCAATTCCATTGTATGTTTGTGCCACGGGATCGGTACCCATAGCTGCCATACTCATGCTTAAGGGATTATCCCCAGGAGCTGCAATTGTTTTCCTGATGGCTGGTCCGGCAACAAACGCAGCCACCATGACCGTTATCGGAAATGTCTTCGGCCGGCGCACCCTGGTTCTCTACCTCAGTTCAATAATAGCAGGGGCATACATGTTCGGAATTATGGTAAATGAATTTTTACCAAGGGAATGGTTTCTTAATCCATTGGCCCAATTTCATGCCGGACCCCATGAACACGGATTTTTACCGCATTGGCTGGAAATAGGATCGAGTTTATTGCTCGTTGGACTGATCCTGTATGCCCTGTATAATAAATATATAGCCAAATACTTTAAAAAACCGGACATTCCCGGAATGGAATTTACAATGGATACAAGTATGAAAAACATGGAAGTAATCGTCAAAGGGATGACCTGCAATCATTGCAAAGCAAACGTTGAAAACAATGTGACCGCATTGGAAGGAATTGATTCAGCCGAAGTTGATCTGTCAACAGAAAAAGTTACCCTGCAGGGGAACAACATTAACCTGGATGATGTAAAAGCTAAAGTTGAGAGCCTGGGATACAAATTTGCCGGTGAGGCTTAGATATTCTTGATTCTGTTACATTAAACCATTCCTTCTCTTCTGAAAGATCTGAATTTCCTTCACATTTTGGATGTGATGTATTGCCAAATTTATAACTTTGTGCTCCGTTATTCAGATCAAAAAATTATAAACCGACGAATATGTATAAAGTAGTATTATTAAGACATGGAGAGTCTGAGTGGAATAAGACCAACCGTTTCACCGGATGGACCGATGTTGACCTTACCGAGCTGGGCACCCAGGAGGGTAAGGCTGCCGGGAAATTGATGAAGGATGAAGGCTTTGACTTTGACATTGCCTATACCTCAGTCCTTAAAAGAGCCCTTCGTACCCTATGGTTGGCCCTTGATGAAATGGACCGCCTATGGATCCCGGTTGAGAAAAGCTGGCGTCTGAACGAAAGACACTACGGGGCCCTTCAGGGACTCAACAAAGCCGAGACTGCTGAAAAGCACGGAGAAGAACAGGTACTCGTTTGGAGAAGAAGCTATGATATTCCACCACCAGACCTTGAAAAATCAGACGATCGTTACCCAGGTCATTCTCCTGCATACAAAGACATGGATGAAAAGGATATCCCCACAACGGAATCCCTGAAACTTACCGTAGACAGGTTCCTTCCATACTGGTTTGATACTATCGCGCCAACCATTAAGAGCGGGAAAAGGGTTTTGATCGCCGCTCACGGTAATAGCTTACGTGCATTGGTCAAATACCTGGATGAGGTGTCAGAAGAAGCCATCATAAAGCTGAACATACCCACGGGAGTTCCGCTTGTTTATGAACTCGATGAAGACCTAAAGCCAATCAAGCATTATTACCTTGGTGACCAGGAGGCAATTGCTGCAAAAGCAGCTGCCGTAGCCGCCCAGGGAAAGAAAAAGTAAGCTCCGAATTACCCTTTCTGCTTCAATACTAATTGTGAGGTTCAGCATCAGGATCATCCGGCTTTTTACAGCAGGCCGGTAATTTTCCGTATGCTTTGGGATCTGCTTTAACATCATCCGCATCATAACCGGCTTTTGTGATTGCCTTGCGGATTTTTTCAGGAGTTGTCTTTCCCTTTTTATAGCTTACGGTTACCATATGGGTCTCAACGTCAAGCTCAGACTTTTTAACTCCTTTTTCGAATGCCAGAGCCTCCTCAATTCTTTCCTTACAATCATTGCATTGAGAAGAGGTTTTAATCGTTACCACCTGAAGCTTTTTATCCTTTGTGGACTCACTATCAATTGAATAAACTCCGTTACTTAACAAGAGCACAGTGAGCATTAATGTAATTGTTTTCATAATAAATTTTATTTGAGTGTGTATCGTATTCCAGCGTAAAACCTTCTTCCGAGAAGGGGCCCCCATACCATGGTAGCATCAAAACTGGGACCAAAGGGATCTTCCGGGGCAATGATGGGATTCTCCTGTCGGAAATCAGTCAAATTTTCTCCCCCGGCGTATATCTCGAACCATTTAAACCGCTTGCTTACCTGGGCATGCAAGATCACATACCTGGGGGAATATCCTCCCAACTGGTACTGAGGTGGATTCATATCTGTATCCGGAAGCCGGGTCTGACCATTCAACTGTCCGGTAAAATCGAATGCCCACTTCCTAAATGGAGTGGCATATGATAGGCTGATAAGACCCTTATATCGAGAAGTGAGTGGAACTTCCCGGAGAGTTCCATTAATGGAGCTTTTAACATCAGAGAACCGGTAGGCCAGTGTAATGTCAAAACGCTCGACAGGTTCAAGACTCACCTCAGCCTGGAAATTATTGGAATAAGATTTCCCGTCAAGGTTATAAAAATATACATGGGAAACATCCCGGTCCCGGTCCACAACAACCTGGTTCTGGAAATCAGTTCTGTAAAAGTCTAAACTGGCTGTTAATTCCTTATCATTCCCCAGTTGCCAGTCCCGCATCAAATTCATTCCATAATTCCAGGCCTTTTCCATATCCAGTTCCCCTGTGAAAATAAACATCCTCGAACTGGCCATAAGTCCAATGTTCTCAGACAAAACATTTGCTGAACGGTAACCCTTTCCCGCGGACGCGCGCAAAGAAGTATTCTCATCAAGCATGTACCGAAGATGAAGCCTGGGGGTGATAAGCAATCCATAGACGGAGTTATAATCGAACCGGAGTCCGGCTATACCGTTGAATTTTTCCGGACTGGTGTATGTATATTGGCCGAAAATACCCGGAACGTATTCGGTGCGTACATGATTATCCGTATCCATAAGCTCATGGTAATCATCGTACTGGAAACTTCCACCCATGCTTATCATATGATTGGTATTTCCAATAATGCTCTGAAAGATCAGGTTCGAGTAAAGGGAGTTCTGTTCACCCGAATATTGGGTAAGGCCAAAAAGCCCTTCCTGCTGAAAGAAAGTGCCAGAGGCCTGGAAACCAATACTTTGATAGGGTTTGTCCTTGAACAGCAGTCCCAGTTTTGTAAACCCATTATATTTCCGGGTCTTGACATTGATGCCGTAAGCATTCATTGTACCCTGGTCCTGCTCATATTCAAAGTCAAGCTCACCGCCCTCCCTGAGTTCATCCAGAACAGAAAATCCGAATTGGATTCTGAAATTTCCTTCCGGGTTATATTTCCAGCGATTAAAAACATTTATCTGCCGGTTCATTGGGATGTCTAAGAAACCATCCTTGTTCCTGTCGATTTTATTCTGCATGCTTGATCCATGTACAAGGAACATGGTGTTCCATTTATCAGATACTTTGATGGCGGATGTGAGATTTGCTTCCAGGCGACCTAATGAGTTTGCAAAGAGATTTACAAAGAGAGGGTCTCCTTTTTCGGGTTTCTTGTACTCGATGTTGATTTGTCCGGTTGTCGATTCATAGCCATTTATAACGGCTGCTGCTCCTTTGGAGATCTGAATGGATTCCATCCACGGACCCGGAACAAAATTCAGTCCGAATGCAGATTCGAGTCCCCTGAGATAAGGAATATTCTCAAACAGCATCTGGCTGTAAACACCCGCAAGTCCAAGCATTTTGATATGTTTGGCCCCGGTTACTGCATCAGCAAAGCCAACATCAATGGTAGCTGAGTTTTCAAAGCTTTCAGACAGGTTGCAGCAGGGCAACTTCTGTAAACCAGCTTCGGTAATAAACTCAGTTTTAATGGGTTTCAATTTTGAGATATAGCTTCCACCAATCCTCTTGGCAACAGTAACTTCTTCGATCTGGTCCCCGATTCTCATCAGAAGATTCACCACATTCTGGTCAATTGGCACCCATATGGTATCGGGCGCATATCCTACAAAACTGAATACAAGTGAATGGCCTTCACTGCCATGCCTGGTAATGGCATATTCACCATTTTCATCTGTGACGGTACCATGTGAGGTTTCGCTCCAGTAAACATTCACGAAAGAAAGAGCTACCTTTTCCTGTTCTGCATTCAGTTCCATAACTCTTCCACTCACCAGATTCTGGGACTGTGAATCAAATACTACGGAAAGAAGGATTATTATAATATGGAAATATTTCATGTAAATCACACCTTAATTAAACAATTGGGTCAGGGGGGGAGATTGACTCCTTATTGCCTATTGCATTAAAGTTGATCAGATCAACAAAATACCATGTTGGATCAGAAAATCTGAAGAAGTAAATATTTCCGGTGGGGGGTGAACTCTTTTCTCTAATATCAGAAGGCCCCCGGATATAATATCAGGAGAAACGGCAGCGAAAAATATTGGAATTTCTGTTTTGCCAATATTTGTTCTAAAAGAAGCAGTAAAATCTGAACAGGTTTTAAGATACTTCGTTTGATGTACGCAACAATCAGCATCCTCGATACAATTTATTCCATCTGCATTTTTACTCTGATGTTGATCACTTCCTAATGAAATATCGACGTTACCGGAATCCAGACAGACATGCCTGGTATAATTGAACCCCGATACAGTAATAATAAATATCAGGGTCAGAAAAAAATTCATTATGGTCCGGATCCTTCTCATCTGTTTGCAAAAATAGGGAAAATGCACGGGACCTGGCATAATATAAGAGCGTTAGCAGGAATTTAACAAATGATATCCTTGTCGCGGCTTTTATTTACATTTGTATTATGGATAATGGATTTCCGGTATATATCAAGCATATGGTATGCCCGCGTTGCATAAAGGCTGTGAAGGATGAGGCCGAAAAACTTGGATTGGGTATCCATTCCATTAAATTGGGAGAATTAATACTTGCAAAAAAGCCTGAGGACTCTGATTTACAAGAACTCCGGGAAAATCTGGATGCGCAGGGGTTTGAAATTATCAGTGATCATAAGAGCAATGTTATAAACCGGATTAAAACCGAGATTATTAAAGTAGTTCACCATGGAGAGGAACTCCCGTACACTATGAACTTCTCTGACTATCTGGCGGAAAGGATTGGCTCAGAATACTCTAGTCTGAGCTCCTTGTTTTCCTCCATTGAAGGAATGACTATTGAAAAATACATAATCCTTCAAAAGGTCGAGAAAGTAAAGGAACTAATAGTTTACAATGAACTCACCTTTAGCGAGATAGCTTATAAATTGGGATATAGCAGTTCCCAGCACCTGAGTACCCAGTTTAAAAAATCACCGGTCTTAGTCCAACGCATTTCAAAAAAATCCAGATTACTAAAAGAAAACCTATCGACCAGATCCAGGATGCGGATTAATGCTCCCCAAACCAATCTAGTGAATATGTCCCTCGTGATGATGTGAATCATCAGCCTCGGTATTCACTCTATCATATTTACAACATCCCGGTAAATTATTGTAGGTTTCCTTGCTTGCTTTATGCATTTTAGTGTCGTGTCCGGCCTTCGCGATGGCCATATGGACCTTGTGAATACTAAGCTTTGATGAGTCGTACTTAACCTCAAGTATTTTTGTCTCCTTATCCCAATCAGCGGTGCTTACACCTTCCACAGATTTTGCTGCCTTTTCAATACGCGCTTTACACATACCGCAATTCCCCGCAACTTCAAACTTTTCATTCTTTTCAGATTGAGCAAACATGGTTGATATGCTCAATACCATAATTGTCATAAGACTTAAAATTTTTGTTTTCATAATGTTTGTTTTGATTATTTATTTTTGATATTTACCGAAATCTGGTTTGCCCTTACCGTAAGTATCTTAAAATTCCAGTGTTTCTCTGGTCTCTCCACAACTGAGCATGGCATCACCAAAATATGGATTTTTGATCTCCTTGAATGTACTCATCCAAAATGCGCCCTTATCCCCGTTTGCCATAGGGCAGTACTGATAGTATACAGTACCATCATGTAATCCGAATGTTTTAAGACTGGTATAGAATACATCATTGAATTTCGCAAACGATACCCGCTGCCTGTCAACGTCATCATAATTGGCAATTAAATTGATTTCATCTCTTAGCTTTTCAAGCTGCTTCATCCATTCCATGTGAATATTACCTGCCAGCAAATTCATATCCACTTTTTGAAGATCTGACATAACTTCTTGGGCTTTCTTACTCACCTCTTTTGGATCTGAGGCAATGAAGGCATCTTTCATTGGAATATAAGATTTATACACGGCCTGGAGTTGTTCTTTAAACTTACTCTCAATCCCTGAACTCATCGATCCGTGATCGTGAGCCATGGAAACTTTACCTCCTTCAGGGTTCATCATACTTGGTTTACCAGCCAGCTGAGCCGCTGCATCTATTTTAAATACTCCATTAACAGCAATCTCTTCCCCCTCCGAAAGTCCCTCACTTACTACATAAAAGCTTCCTGATTCCGGACCAAGCTCTATTTCACGATAGATATATGATGCTTGATTTCTATCAGGCACCTTAATATAAACTACCGAACGCTTTCCGGTCCACAATACGGAAGACTTTGGTATTAATATTTTATAATGCGATTCAGCGAAATTTGACTGTATCATACCATTTGCAAACATTTCCGGTTTCAATGCAAGACTGGTATTGTTCTGCTCTACTCTGACTCTGGCTACGCGTGTAGAAGGATCGATTAGGGGATCTATAAAAATCACCCTACCCTGGAATGATTTTCCCTGAATAGATTGCACCGTATATATAACTTCATCACCTGGATTAATCCAGGGCAAGTCACTTTCGTATGCATCAAACATGATCCATACATGGGTAAGATCTGTAACTTCAAACAGGGCGGAGCCCTCCTTAACATAATCACCCATAGAGACATGGCGCATGGTTACAGTTCAGTAAATTGGATATAGAATTTAAAAGTATAGTTTGGGTTCACCTTTGTTTTCAATGTCATCAATCTGCTCTTCTGTCAGATCCCATAATCTTAGTTTTCCTCTGGATGCTTTATAAAGGCCTGGACGAATATCTTTATGGCTGATTGCTTCAAGTAACTCTTTCTGCGCTGTTACCAATTCAGGGGAATAAATGGTGGCCAGCTTTTGGCCCTTTTTTACATTTTCTCCGGTAAAACTTACAAACAGTTTTTCAATCCGGCCACCGAAACGAGCAGTCAATGCTGAAATCCTTCTTTCGTCTGCCTGTATCTTTCCCTGCAGATATATTTCCATATTTGGGATACCACTTTCAACAATAATTGTCTGAACGTCTGCTAATTTTGCTGCAGATTCTGTCATCCTGATCTCATCAGGATCCACATCCTCCTCATCCGCTAAAAGATTGGACATCGGAACCAGGTCCATTGCGCATATGGGACATTTCCCTGGCTTATCCTGCTTAATATTGGGATGCATTGAGCAGGTCCAGATGGATGCTTCTTCTTTTCCATGCATATGATCTTCATGACCTGTGAGTTCCTGGTTTGTTGAGTGTGCATTCTTTTCGGATGGGTGTGAAAATAGCCATCCGATAAAAATGCCGGCAAGGAGAACTATGATTGCCCATTTATAATTGCTCTTGATTGTATTAATGATATTTTTCATGATTCAAATCTTTTATTGCATTTTTTCGATTGATATTCTTAGCTGCCCATCAGATACTTTATGAAGGAAACGGCTGCTTGTTTATCTGCTCGGGCTTTCTCCATTTCAAGTGCATAGAAAAGTCGTTTTCTTTCCATTCTAAGAATCTCTTCGAAATTTCTATTGGCTGTTACATACTCAGTTTCCAGAAGTTGAATAGACCTTTCTGAAAGGATTAGCTGATTTACATATAAAAGGATCCTTCTGTCAGCATCCAAAAACTCTTTCCAGGTATTTTCAAACAGGGTCTCAAACATATTTTCTTTATCAAGTTTTTCGTTTTCTTTGGCTGTTACCAGATAGCTTACTTCATTGATCATCGCCCTGTACTTATTCCTGTAAAGAGGAATGGTGATACCAATTTTCGGAAACATGATAGCATCCCTGCCGCTTAGGTTATTTCCCCCTTTCCCGATAAATGTATAATCAGCTCCAATGGAGAAATTAGGTTTTCCAGATTTGTTAGCCAATTCCTGTCTGAACCTGAGGGCTTCTTTTTGAATTTCAAGTCCAAGTAACTGATGATTGCGAACCATAATGCTGTCCAGTATAGCCTGCTTGGATAACTGGAGTCCTTCATCCCATAGCAGGTCCGGTATTATCACATTATCCTGTTCGTCATTAAGGAGGTTAAAAAAAGCCACGGTTAGTACGAGATGTTGATCTTTAAGCAAGGCAAGTTGGTTTTCCAGATCCCCTACCTCCATCTCTATCCTGTATTCATCAACAGGGGAAACTATCCCGGCTTCGACTTTAATAACTGCAAGCTTTTGGAAGGTATTCAGGATCTGAATATTTTCCTGTACTATACGAATTGCCTTGCGATTGAAATAAAGGTTGTAATAAGTCCCACGCACTTCATTGAAAAGCCGGGATTTAGCTTCTTCAAAAGCTTCGTATTTTGCTTTTGCTGATTGATTAGCGATATTCTCTTTAGCCTTTAATGTACCAAACCAAGGAAACATCTGGGATGCGGAGATTCTGAATTCCTGGGGACCAACCCTGGTTTCCACAGCTTGAATAAAATAACCGAAAGCAAGTTGTGGATCGGGAAGTGCCTTAACCTGTGGGCTAAGCTCCAAAGCAGCGAGATATTCATTAAACCGGGTTTTTAAACCAGGATTATTTTCAGCCGCTGTGATAAGATACTCATCCAGAAGGTTTTGCGCATTTACTGAGAAAACTAATAGTATAACGCTCACTGCCAGAATTGTTTTTTTCATATTTAGTTTTTTCATTTTTACGTGTTCTTTAAAATGTTGCCGCGAACCTGCTTCTCCCTCCACATACTATATAGAACCGGTACTACGAACATGGTCATCACCTGAATGATCATTCCTCCGAACAAGGGTATGGCCATTGGTACCATGATATCAGATCCTTTTCCAGTGGATGTAAGTACCGGTATAAGAGCTATTATGGTTGTAGCCGCAGTCATCATTGCCGGTCTAACCCTTTTGCTTCCAGCATCAACAACAGAATTCCTTATTTCAGATATATTGCCTGGGTTGTTCTTTTTAAAAACCTGCATCAGATAAGTACCCATGATCACCCCATCGTCCGTAGCGATTCCAAACAGCGCTATGAATCCTACCCAGACAGCCACAGATATATTTATTTTCCCCATCTGGAACAGATCCCGCATATTCATACCCCCAACATCAAAGTTCATAAACCATGGTTGGCCATAAAGCCACAACATCAGGAATCCTCCTGAAAAAGCGACAAAAATTCCCGTGAAAATCATGGAAGAGGTAATGACCGACCCGAATTGGAAATAAAGAATAAGAAATATAATTATAAGGGAAATCGGAACAACGATCATCAATCTTTTGGTTGCCCTGATCTGGTTTTCATAGTTGCCGGTAAAAATGTAATTCACTCCAGCAGGTAGCTGGAATTCTCCGGATTCATGTCTTGCATTGAGATATTCCTGTGCGTTTTCAACGACATCAACTTCTGCGAAATTGGATTTCTTATCAAAAATTACATACCCAACCAGGAAGGTGTTCTCGCTCTTAATGAGCTGAGGACCACGTAAGTATGTAATGTTTGCCAGTTCTCCTAATGGCAACTGTACCCCGGAAGCAGTTGAAATTAACACCTTCATCAGATCTTCAGGATTATCCCTGTATTCACGAGCATATCTGGCTCTGACAGGGAAGCGCTCCCTTCCTTCAACAGTAGTGGTTAATTTCATGCCGCCAATAGCAGTGCTGATTTGCATTTGCATATCCTGAATGGTTAATCCATATCTTGAGATGGCCTTTCGGTCAATATCTATTTCCAGATATGGCTTGCCAACGACCCTGTCTGCAAAGACAGCTGCAGGCTCCACGCCAGGTACATTTTTCAGGTGCTTTTCCAGCTCATATCCGGTTTTTTCAATGGATTCCAGATCGGGACCATAGACTTTAATTCCCATTGGCGCCCGCATGCCTGTTTGAAGCATAACCAACCTTGTTTGAATAGGCTGTAATTTAGGGGCAGAAGTAAGGCCAGGAATTTTCGATGAAGAGAGGATTTCACGCCATATATCGTCAGTAGATTTTATATGATCCCTCCACTGACGAAAATAATTACCTTTCTTATCCCGGATCAGTTCTTCTTTGGAGAGTAACATAAAACCATCCTGAACTACATTATAGGCGCCACCCCCTGCCAGTAAATAAGCACCCTCCCTGTTTACTTTAAATCTCATCCTGTGTCCATTTTCATCAAGGATATATTCTGACTTGTAATTGATTATATTTTCAAACATGGATGTTGGAGCAGGATCAAGTGCGGAATTCACACGGCCCCATTTACCAACAACATTTTCAACCTCAGGAATAGCATTTACTTTTTTATCGAGCATGGCTATTACTTCCAGATTTTCTTCAATTCCAGAGTGTGGCATAGTTGTTGGCATCAGGAGAAATGATCCTTCATCCAGGGAGGGCATGAATTCCTTCCCAATACCTGGAAATGTGTTTTCTGCTGCCTGCCAAACTTTTGTTTGATTAATACCCTCTGGCATGAAACCGAATATTTTATCAACCCCCTGCCATATAACAATACCTAAGAATACGACACCAATTGGGATACTCAGAAATTTCCATTTATTATCAAGACACCATCTTAAAATAGATTTGTAAAATCTTACAATGCTCATCAATATACCAAGAACAAATGCCACCATTATTACTACAAAAAGAATGTTCAGGAACAGGCTCTTCTGAGCTCCCAGCGGCATCCATTCGATAGCAAGGAAATAAAGAACCACAATTAATGTAAGTGCGATATTGATGTAGTTTACAAAGTGCTTTCTGTTTTCAGCCCATCTGTATTCCAGGAGACCATTTACTCCAAGACCTACTAAAACAATTGCGAGCCAGGCTTTTGAGACAATAATGAGGAGGATTCCAGCAGCGATTAAAATTAAATTGAAAATCCTCTTTATCCGCTTTTTATCAAAGCGGAT
>JAUUZM010000157.1 GCA_030589965.1 Bacteroides sp. | reverse complement strand
GGATGCGCAAATATGATTAACCGGCATCGAAATCCCCTATGGCCACAGTTGGCAGACAGCAGGATTACACCAACCATCATTGTTGACGGATATCATTTAACCAGGGAAGAGGTGCAGGTTTTTTATAAAGTTAAAGGTGCTGATAATACCATATTGGTTTCAGATGCCCTGGACCTGGCGGGATTAGAGCCTGGTGAATATATCAGAGACGGACGAAAAGTTGTGCTCACTCCGAATGTGGTCAGGTTCCCTGCAGAAAATGTACTTGCAGGTGCAGCTTCACCCATAAGTAGCTGTGTGGGAAATATCATGCAATTTACACAATGTAACCTTCGCCAGGCTATAGATATGGCCAGTGCAAACCCTGCACGGATGTTTAACCTTAATATGGGAGAAATATCCACGGGTAAACGCGCCGACCTTATTCTTTTTACGATTGAAGAAGGGAAACTAATTATCCAGGAAACAATAGTTGCCGGTAAAGTGGTTTACATTCGCGACCAGATCAGTGATTAATAATTATGGGGAATCGCCGCTGTTTCGCATCCCCGGGTTGACAGGTATTCTATTTTACTCTACACCCAGTACGACTTTATGCTCCGGGCCGTGAACACCGAATTTATTTATGCTTCTGGCTTTAAGAATGTTTAGTCCGGTGTGGAGCTCCCATGTAAAAACAGGTACGGATCTCTGCCACATATTTTTATCAAAGGCAATTTCGTAAGTTTCGAAATTGGGTGTTACGGTTTCGAGTTGTACTTTAAGTCCATTCTTTCCGTTTTCGTAAAGGTGTATATATGCCTGGTTTAAAGTCCAGAATATATCTCCTGTCCGGTCAGTCCTGATTGAAAGGATATCTCTTTTATCAACCCTGCCGGTGTTTACATTAATCCACTCTTCATCCATATTATATTCGTCTTCTATCATCAGATACAGGAAATTCCAGTAGGAAAAAGGGACATCGAAGAAATTGTTCCTTGTTTTATAGGCAATCCATGAATAGGCATCCTGACGATATGAGAAAAGCCCATCCTTATCCCGCCTTTGCAGAGTCACTTTCTCAACCTTCTGCTCTGTCCTGATAACCATTTCCATATCCACTCCGCCGTTACGCCGGAACTCTCTTCTGATTTCATTGCTATTGAGAGGGATTGCAGTCTCACTGAGACGAAAATACGAATTATGACTGGGATCGATCTGCATCCATTTATGCCAGTAGTTGGACCAGACATCCAGTGTCCCATGTCCGACAGTAGTTATTTTGCGCGCTGTCAAACCAACCGATGAGTACATCTGCATCAGGGTAAACGACAGATAAGTACAGAAAAATGTCTGACCGGTAAGACCATAATTCAATACATGTAGTGCCTGAGGTCTGATAGGAGGAGGCGAACCGAAAGTAACATGTTCAACCAGCCATTCGTTAAGCAGTAAAATCTGCTCGAATTCATTCTTTCCCGGAGCAATAACCTCATCAAGACGATACAGTTTTCTCAATCGCTGAAGGTCCCGGTTCCCGTACTTTTCATAGAAGAATGGATAGCGTGACCGGATAACCTCCTTATTATCGAGACCAAGACAATTGATTCTTGTTCCTCCCTTCAATTTGAATTCACTTCCTATGGTAATATCTTTTAATTCTCCGGGGATATCTATTAACTCAGGACCACACATTGCCCTGTTAGCCGCCAGCCTTGCTTCTTTCTGCTCCTGGTGCTTTTTAGGTAGTGATGATTTTATTTGTGCAAGATTATCTGCAGGGAGACTACCTTTGAATAGGAGATGTCCGAATCTTTCCGCATCGCCAAGGTCAAGCTTTATGGGAGTTGAGCTAAGTGAGCCTTCATTGCTCAAGCCGGATATGGTAATATTGAATCCCCATATTTCTCCATCTTCCGGAGTTTTGAATATTTCAGATACAGGTATCAGGACTTCCGCCCTGAACCTTTCGCCCGACTTATCAACTGAGGCAGACCACTCGGAAAACCATGATTCATCGGCTACACGCAGATCCTGCTTATTGCCGGCCGGGTCGATTACAAATTGGTAATAAACCCCATGGTTATGAGAGGGATCAAGACAAATACTTACATGGGGACCTGACCGGATGAGATCGTATTCATTACTCAGAAAACATTTCTTAGGAGAATCACCGGACTCCGTTCCTGGCATATCGAAACTAAAAATCAGATTCTCCCCATCGAACAAAACCAGGACCGTTGCATCTATCGTGGAAAGTCCGGCATCAACAGAGCGGTAGAATTTGGTTATCACTCCGGCGTTATTCCAGCCATTATCATCGGGGTTGCCATCTACATGGCTTTTATCCGGTACTGTAGGAACTTCCATAATTATTTTGTTGGCAGGATCCGGCCAGGGAAACCCTTCCAATACAGGGTCACCGTCTTGTGCAAAACAAACTGAACTACAAATTGTCACAAGTGATAAAAACAGCATAAATATGTATTTCTTCATAATTATAAAATTTAACATTAAAATAGTAAAAATATTCTTTGATTAGTTAATTAACTAAACTCTTCCTTTTTTCCCCTTTCTCTATGTACTCGATAATCAGCTTCGCATCCTCTTCTGATCCTGCTGCAGAAAAATCACCCTTTTCGCCTGTTCCCCACCAGGCCAGGACTTTTTCATCCCCAACCCGGAACCCCTGCACAGTACCGTAATCGAGTCTTTTTACCTTTAGACCGGTATTTGCACCTTCTCCCGGGCATCGTGGTATCATCAGCACCAGGAAACGCATCTCATCGGTTTTTTCAACGGTTTGGGCAGTGAAATGCCACTGTTCAGGTGCTCCTTCGTTCCTGTCTTCCGGAGCTATGGGAAATTTCCCGAATTGCTGAAAATCTAACCTTTCCGGGGAGAGAAAATACACATCCAGCCCAACTTCGCCGCTTTTAACAAGCAAGCGCTGGTTTTTTTGATCGAGTTGCATTTTTTCGAGTGCGTGAAGCATGTAGTCGAAAGTGGCAGGTCCTGATGTTTTCAGATAGTCGTGTACCGCAATCCACGGGTTTTCCTTGTTATGAGAGAAAACAACCGTGCGGCGTACCACCTGTGCTTCAGGCTCCATACCAGGCACAGGCTCATCCAGGTGTTCTTCCCACTGCTTAACAGTTAGCTCATTCATTGGCAGATTATATGCCCTGGCACATTCGCCTGTGACTACGGTAAGTGCCTCTGTGTGCTCAAACTCTTCAATAGTCCCGCTGGCTGCCATTGTACCAGAAGACTGTCCACGCCCGTTTATCAGTATGGAGTTATGCGCCCTGGTCATACGTGTCCAAAGGTTGTGGTGCGGACTGCCGTACCAGGGATAGTAGCCGGAATCGATAATGAGGGCTTTACCGAAGGCATTCACCTGAAAGCTGTTCTGGTCTGCATGGCTGTGGCTGAAAGAGCCGTAAGGACTGGATTTAAAGAGCACCCAGACATCATTTTCCGCATTACCCAGGTCTGAGTGCATAGTGGTCCATCCAATGTCCCTGAGAAGCTTTGCCTGGGGTAGCCCGGCAGGACTGCGGGGTTTAAGGCCGGAAGGGGGAGTGCTCAGAATAGCGACAACATCCTCCATGAACCACTCTTTCCAGTCCATTTTTCCCGGCAATACCTGGAGCCGGTTGAGGTGGCTTTCATCGTAATGGATATTTTCGGATTGCCAGAGCAAAATAGGGTCATTAAAAGCCCGCGCATACCTCTGAACCAGAAGTTTTTCCGCCAGAGTAGGTGCAACCTCTCCATGATCTCCGAACCCGCCTCTGACTGCATACGGCGGATGGAAATAGACCGCGAAATAACCATTATTGCTAAAAAAAGGTTTCTTATAAAGGTTAACATCGCTGCAAAGACTCAGTGCATCGATAAAATTGGTTTGCCAAAGCACATAAGCACTCCAGTAGCTTAACCCTTGCGACCAGCCACCATCATCGCTGCCCCAGGTGGGGAACGAGGTAAGATAGCAGCGGATCACATAGTCGAGCCATTTTTCAGCCTCGGGCAGATCACCCAGGGCAGCAAGCCCGGCAAGTCCTGTGAAAGCCAGTGCTCTTACTGCATGATTGGACCAGGGAGCCGATATAAAATCATTCCTGGTATAATAATCCAGCATCTGGTTGCCACGTTCCTTTAAGCTCGAGAGAACCAGGGCCTTTTCTTCAGAATTCAGTTCATCTCCTATCCAGTCATAACCAATAGCCATCCTCTCAAGCATCGCCATACCTGCCTCATCATTTCCGTGCGATCCATCAGGCAGGGGCAGGTTATAGGAGGTTATGCCGTTTGGGTCCCAGCCGGCACGGTTAACCAGCCACCTTTTTGCACCCTCTAAATATTTGCTCTCCCCGGTGATTTTCCAGACCAGGGCCAGCCTTACTATATGGGCACTACCAACTTTACCGGGAGTATATATCCTGCGCCATTCGGATGCCTCAAACTTTCCATCCTTATATGGAGCCGGTTCAGGGTACAGGGGTTCCGCCAGAGCGGAATCGGCCAGGTGACGGCAGAATTCCCAGAAAGGCATCTCTCCTGCCTCGATCGTTTCCCTGATCCGGGAAAGTACAGGCGGGGTAAGGAATAACCGTGGACTTACTTCCTTGAGTTGTCTCTTGAGTTGTGTTAAATCCGGCATTACAAGGACCGGAAGACCCTGTTCAACAGTGAATTTCCGCAACCGCGAACGACCGGTATTCTGCCCGGTAGAATCACTGTACACAACCAGCCAACTGTATTCTCCCGGTTCAAGAGGCTCTTTTAAAACAGCCACACTGGGAGCAAGCCCTTCCTGTATCAGATGGACTTTATCTCCTTCACTCCCATGGAAAAGCACGAAGCTATAATTTTCCGCACTCTCGTTCCCTGTCCAAGTAAACCCTGGCGGATTGACTCCGACCTTCATTCCGTCAGCCGGATAATTAAGCAAGTGACGTCCTTCGGGAGTACTCTCAGCCACATTAAGATCAAGATAAAAACGCTCTGAAACTCTTGAGCAACAAAGCAGAACCGGCATAACCAGCACGAATAATACAAAAAAGCGTGAATTTAACATTTCAAAACCTCCTTTTAATTTGTTTTATAAACAATATTCCAATATTCCCTGCCCGTCCGGTCATGCGGGCGGTCAGGCGGGCATTCTTCCAGTACTCATTACCCTGATGAATCTTATAATGACAGATATCTTTTTTTATACCAGGCTATATATTCACGCAAGTCTTCCAGGTATTGTTCAATGCCCAGCAGTTGTTCATCGTAGATCAGATAGGTCATATCCGGACAGCGGAAAGCAAAATGGCGCGCCCGGTCCTGTTGGAAAAAGAATTTTTTCTCAGGTGTATTCATGCCTTTTGGAAGACGTGTCTTTTCCCAGGTGGCAACCATATCCCTGAAAACGCTATCGCGCTCAGCCAGGTTATCTTCGATTATCCGCACACCATTTTTAAGGCTGCCACAGGCTGCCTCATGACTTATAAAATGTTGCTGGTGTGCTTCAGTGATTACTTTCTCCAGCTCCGATAGCGCCAGATAAGTACTACAGGTGTGAATATTCAGCTTTATTCTTGAGGCAAATACCTCGAAATCATAGCTGTGCTTTACTCCTGTGGCAATGTTAATGTTGCAAATCTCCAATGCCCGCTGCATTCGAACCAGTTCTTCGCGTGAAATATCCACAATTTCTTTATACTCCCTGTTCCAGTATGGGTCGTATTCAATTGCATCTCCACGGGGCATGTCAGGCAGATGAGTTTTTCCAATCTCTCCGTAATGCCAGACTTTCCGTTCAAAAGTGTTTCTGTAATGTTCCTCACCCTCATTGTAAAGTTTCCAGAGTTCGGCTCCTGACCGGACTTCAGGTCCATAATAATTCTTGAAATATTTCTCCACAAATTCATCATAGCCTGGCGTACCCCCACTCCAGGAGTATTCGGCCGCGTTGACAAACCGCATCATCCAGCGCTGGTTATGCCTGCCAAGGTCATCCCAGGAAGTAGCTACCATACCGGCATAAATACCAGATAAAGTAGCAGCAGAAACTGCCTTATTTGCTTTTTCAAGACCAGATGGACCAGGGGAACCGGGATCATAAAAGAACAGTGGCCATCCCATCTCAATAATTTTTTTATCCTCCGATCGATCCCTACGCCCACTACTGAATGTGATGAGACCTTCAGGCGGCTGAATTTCCTCTTCCGGCTTGTAATATCCACCCCAACTCATGACTTTACGGCCGGTTTTATTAAAATGGTTATAACAACGACTGATGAATATCTGCATCAAGCCATGTTTCCCTATCTCCTCCGTTTTTGCCTTACAGCCACACTCCATACCCAGCCCCAGTTCATAAGTCTCGTCAGAGCCTATATGGATATATTCAGAACCCGGTGTAGCTTCGATTGCCTCGTCCCAGAGATCGAAAAGAAGCTCGTAAGTACCGTCTTTTAGTGGGCAAAACTGCCAGTTGGATCCTTCAATCTCGCGCAGGTGGGAATGTTGAGGCCATTTGAGAATATAACTGACATGACCGAGGCCTTGTACCAATGGAACAATTTGAATATGGTATTTTCTGGCATAACGTGTAAACTCCTGCATTTCTTTCTTTGTAAATGCACCCGGTGCTCCTATTTCCGGGTGACTCTCATAAGCAAACTTATCTTCCCATTCCCAAATCAGCATGTTGATCTTGTAATCTGCCAGGTCACGGATGAAAGACCTGACATACTCAGATTTGTCCTGGTGGTGTTTGGTGTCATAATGTACCGCACGCTCGATTATGCCGGGCCAGTCTGTTATTTTCATCCCTTTCACGTACGGACCATGCTGATCTTTTTGGATAATTTGAAGAAGAGTCCGTGTACCATAGAAAAGTCCGGCTTCGCCGCCCCCAAAAATAGTTATCCGGTCTTTCTCCACGATTAACTTATAGCCCTGTTCTCCCAAATCGTCAGGAATCTCCTGCCTTGTTAGTATAATACATTTCCCGGATGCAACCTCAGTAACCCCGCATTCTATGTCCCATTCTTCGTTAAGCCGGCGACTGAGCTCCTCAGCCGCAAACACATCTTCCGTTACGGCTCCCTTATCAATCCGGATATCAATCTGCTTCTCAAATACAAAGTTTTCACCTGCAATTTCCACTTTCTGAGGATAGGGGATAAGAGATATCTCATTTCGCCACAACTCAGTTTCTGCCCCCGGTGCGAAAGTGATATGTTGTTTCAATTTTTTTGGTCCGTAATCGACATCCCTTAATGCCTCCAATTGCCTCTGTCTGTTGCCCGTAGTGAGATGGATATCCCGGTAACGATCCAGGACCGGCGGGTTTGGTTCAGTAAGGAATTTGTAGGTTTCCACGCGGATTTGACTGGCAGGATATTCATGCTACAGATGAAGATGGTGCTGATATCGGAGGAGAAACATATGCCCAGTTTAACATCGAATTTGTATTTCCTTTAATCAAAAAAGCAGGAATCGTCG
>JAUUZM010000010.1 GCA_030589965.1 Bacteroides sp. | reverse complement strand
TGGGCAAGTCTTATACGACCAGCTCCCGTTGAACTCCCCCAGGTCCGGAAGGAAGCAAGGGTAGACGGTTGTAGCGGTGCGATGTAAGTAGCTTGCCCTTTTTTATTTCCCTGCAGTTCATGATGTCTGCACATCCTCCTGTTCCGTATCTGTATAGACAAATAATATGTAATAAAATACTTTCGTTTCCATTGCTATGCCCTCCTGTTTTTTGTTACATCTGATAAACCTGGTACATAATTAGTGCCAGAATACTTATGCACTGATTTACTGATATTTACATGAATATTAATCAAGTATAAATGATGCAAAATGCACGCTGATGTTATACTGACTGTACGATTTCGTACACCCTGAATCAATCCCCTAAAAAAATTTTGATTTCAGATTTTAATAAATACCTTTGTCTCGTTATTCAGCAAATGAAAAAAGTCCATATCATACTAGCTATTCTTCTTGTGAGCCTTGTGGTGCTCTACAGGTAAGGATGGTATGGATTAATACAAAATATTAAGAAGGCCATTCTCCAAGAGGAAAGAATGGCCTTTTTATTTTATGGAAACTCTGAAGTAAACATGGAAAAGAAACTCAGAAGTTCGACGACAACAGAAGGCAGGTTGATGGCAGGTGCCCGCAGCCTCTGGAGGGCTAATGGCATGAAGGAGGAACAATTCGGCAAACCGGTGATTGGGATTGTAAATTCCTTCACCCAGTTTGTGCCCGGACATGTTCATCTTCATAACATTGGACAGGATGTCAAGGCAGAAATCGAAAAACTCGGTTGTTTTGCTGCAGAATTCAACACCATTGCTATTGATGATGGCATTGCCATGGGGCATGACGGAATGTTATATTCCCTTCCTTCACGCGACCTGATTGCGGACAGTGTAGAATATATGATCAATGCTCATAAGGTGGATGCCATGGTTTGCATCAGCAATTGTGACAAGATCACACCTGGTATGCTTATGGCTGCCATGCGCCTGAATATACCTGTAGTATTTGTCAGCGGTGGCCCCATGGAAGCCGGCAGATCCGGGGGCAGAAAATATGACCTGGTAGATGCCATGGTACTTGGCGCGGATGATTCCATTTCAGGGGAAGAACTTTCACGTATTGAACAGGAAGCCTGTCCAACCTGCGGTTCCTGCTCAGGCATGTTTACTGCGAACTCCATGAATTGCCTGAATGAGGCCATTGGACTTGCTTTACCGGGGAATGGAACAATCCTGGCAACCCACGCTTTCCGACTGGACCTGTTTAAGAAAGCAGCTGAACAGATCGTTGAGAATACTAATAAATATTATTTTGAGAACGACGACAGAGTTCTTCCAAGATCGATTGCAACAAGAAGCGCCTTCATGAATGCCATGAGGCTGGACGTTGCCATGGGTGGTTCTACCAATACCGTCCTTCATCTCCTGGCTATCGCAGGTGAGGCTGAAGTGGATTTTACCATGGAAGATATAGACAAGCTATCAAGGGAAACACCCGTACTCTGTAAGGTTGCCCCGAGTTCTGATTACCATGTTGAGGATGTAAACCAGGCCGGAGGTATTATTTCCATACTGGCCGAATTATCGAAAGGGGGCCTGCTCGATGTGGATGTCCGGCGGGCAGACGGAACAAGCCTTGGAGAAGCAATAGAAATATATGATATCATGCGTGCTGCGGATGATGATCCTGCCATACAAATATATCGGGCTGCACCTGGACTAAGAAGAAACCTTGTCATGGGTTCCCAGAAGAATATGCACCGGGAGCTGGATACTGACAGGGAGAAGGGATGTATCAGAAGTATTGAACATGCCTATTCCCAGGACGGCGGCTTGGCTATTCTGTATGGAAATATAGCCTCGCAAGGATGTATCGTTAAAACTGCAGGTGTGGATCCCTCGGTATATAACTTTAGTGGATCAGCCAGGGTATATCATTCACAGGATGATGCATGTGAAAGTATACTAAATGATGAGGTAAAGGCAGGTGATGTTGTGGTTATCACTCATGAAGGGCCAAAAGGCGGACCTGGCATGCAGGAGATGCTCTATCCAACCTCCTATATCAAGGCAAAGGGTTTGGGAGACAAATGTGCACTGATTACAGATGGAAGATTTTCAGGCGGAACATCCGGACTCTCAATCGGACATGTTTCTCCGGAAGCTGCAGCTGGAGGTGAAATAGCCCTTATTCGAAATGGAGATACTATCGAGATTAACATATCGGAAAGAAAAATTCAGCTTGCCATCTCAACAGAAGAATTAACCCGGCGCAGGCAGGAGGAAGAAGCAAAAGGTAAAAAGGCCTATAAGCCATCAAGGGACAGGACTGTCTCAAAAGCTCTAAAAGCTTATGCCAGTATGGTTTCCTCGGCGGACCAGGGAGCAATTAGAATTATTGAATAATCTGAATATATAAACTATGAGCACAAAAAAGATTAGCGGATCAGAAGCCGTCGTCTTATCCCTCCTCGAAGAAGGAGTTGATACAATTTTCGGTTATCCTGGCGGAGCCATTATGCCCGTCTATGATTTGCTCTATGATTACCAGGACAAAATCAAGCATATCCTGGTCAGACATGAACAGGGAGCTGTACATGCAGCCCAGGGGTATTCCAGGGTGAGCGGAAATGTAGGTGTTTGCATGGTAACCTCCGGACCCGGGGCAACCAATGTTACTACGGGATTAGCAGATGCTATGCTGGACTCTACTCCTATCATTTGTATCAGCGGTCAGGTTCATGCTCCTTTGCTTGGGACTGATGCTTTCCAGGAAACGGATGTAATGGGTTTCTCTATGCCACTTACCAAGTGGAATATCCAGGTTACTAAAGTGGAAGACATACCGGGAGCAATTGCCAAGGCCTTCTATATTGCCACAACTGGAAGACCAGGACCAGTAATGATTGATATTACCAAGGATGCCCAGTTCAATGAATTGGATTATGCTTATGAAAAATGTAAGGATGTAAGGAGTTATGTTCCCAGGCCTATTTTGAAAATGGACTATGTGGAAAAAGCTGCAGAATTGATCAATAAGGCAAAAAAACCATTGGCTCTGGTCGGTCAGGGAGTTATACTTTCCGGAGCAGAAAAGGAAATGCTGGCTTTTATTGAAAAGGCGGGTATACCGGCGGCATGGACCCTGCTGGGAGCCTCTGCTATTCCTACAGAACATCCCCTAAATGTCGGAATGCTTGGCATGCATGGGAATTATGGTCCCAATATAAAAACCAATGAATCTGACCTGCTGATAGCCCTTGGAATGCGATTCGATGACAGGGTCACTGGAAAAGTGGACACTTATGGAACCATGGCAAAAGTTGTGCATTTTGAAATTGATCCTGCAGAGGTAAATAAAAATGTTCAAAGTGAGGTAGCAGTAATTGCTGATATAAAGGAAACATTCGAGGCAATCCTTCCGCTGATCGAAAAACAGGAACGCGAAGAATGGCTGAACCAGTTTAAGAACGCATATCAGTATGAATATGAAAAGGTTATCAAGGACGATTTACATCCTGAAAAAGAAGGACTCACAATGGGTGAAGTTGTTCGGATGGTGAATGAAAAAATGGATGGTGAAGCCATCTGTATCACGGATGTTGGTCAGCACCAGATGGTCGCTTCACGCTATTTTAAGTTTAAAAATACCAGGAGCCTGGTAACCAGCGGCGGACTTGGAACGATGGGATTTGGACTGCCCGCAGCTTTCGGAGCACAGACAGCCTTACCAGACAAACCGGTTGTCCTCTTCGTTGGAGATGGAGGCATTCAGATGACCATCCAGGAACTCGGAACCATGGCCCAGAATAATGCAAAAGTCAAAATTGTTCTTTTAAACAATAATTTTCTTGGTATGGTTAGACAGTGGCAGGATCTTTTCTTTGATAAACGATACTCATCCACAGAACTTATTAATCCCGACTTTATAACCATTGCAAAAGGATTTGGAGTTGAAGGGAATACCGTTGATACAAGGGATAACCTGGAGTCCTCCATCGACAAGATGTTCAAACATGATGGTCCCTACCTGCTTGAAGTAAAGGTGGAAAAAGAGGGTAATGTGTTCCCTATGGTTCCTGCCGGGGCATCTGTATCAGACATCAGACTAGACTAATTTATATCAAGAGAAAAATTTAAAATAAGATATCATGGAAGAGAAGGAATTCACGATCATAACTTTTTCGGAAAACAGTATAGGCCTTTTAAACAGGTTAACAATCATATTTACCAGAAGGCATCTTAATATCGAAAGCCTTACTGTTTCTGAATCAGCCCTTCACGGGATCTTTAAGTTCACCATAGTAGTTAAGTCCACTCAGTCCAATATCGAAAAAGTAGTCAAACAGATAGAAAAAGTGGTCGATGTGCTTAAGGCATTCTATCTTTGCGAGGATGAGATTATCTACCAGGAGGTTGCTTTGTATAAAGTTCCTACGGAAGCTGTAACACAGAGTAACGAGATCGAAATGCTGGTTCGGAAACATAATGCCAGAATCCTTGAGATAACTCCTGATTATACTGCCATTGAAAAGACCGGGCATAAAGATGAAACACAGCAACTGTTTGATGATATGAAAAAATTCAAGGTTATGCAGTTTACCCGCTCAGGAAGAGTAGCCATCACCAAGGCAAGAAGAGAAAGACTGTCTGAGTACCTGCACAAACTGGATACGGAAAAACTTATGGTTAAAGAAGATTAATACAAATTGGAAATATTAGTTTAAATTAAATAAAATGGCAAAATTAAATTTTGGAGGCGTTGAAGAGAACGTTGTTAAAAGGGATGAATTCCCACTTTCAAAAGCGCAGGAAGTGCTTAAAGATGAAATCATTGCAATCATTGGTTATGGTGTTCAGGGACCGGCACAGGCATTGAACCTGAGAGACAATGGCATTAATGTAATTGTCGGACAGGCACCCGAGTTTAAAGAGGACTGGGATAAGGCTATCAAAGACGGATTCGTACCGGGAGAATCACTTTTCCCCATAGCCGAAGCAGCAGAAAAAGCAACAGTAATCCAGTACCTTATTTCTGATGCAGCGCAACGCACAGTATGGCCCATCCTTAAGCCCTGCCTCAAAGAAGGCGATGCACTTTATTTCTCACATGGATTCTCCATTACTTATAAGGAGCAAACCGGAGTTATTCCTCCCAAGAATGTGGATGTTATCCTGGTTGCACCTAAGGGATCAGGAACGAGCGTAAGAAGGAATTTCCTGGCAGGCACAGGCATCAACTCCAGTTATGCAATCTTCCAGGACTACACAGGAAATGCCGAGGAACGTACCCTGGCACTGGGTATTGGTATCGGTTCAGGTTACCTCTTCCCGACAACCTTCCAGGGAGAAGTCTACAGTGACCTGACAGGAGAACGCGGTGTTCTTATGGGTGCCATTGCTGGGATTATGGAAGCACAGTACCAGGTTCTTCGTGAAAATGGACATAGTCCTTCAGAAGCTTTCAACGAAACCGTTGAAGAACTGACACAAAGCCTGATCCGCCTTGTTGATGAGAATGGAATGGATTGGATGTATGCTAACTGTAGCGCTACTGCTCAGCGGGGTGCGCTGGACTGGAAACCTAAGTTCAGGGATGCCACTCTACCAGTTTTCAATGAGCTTTATGAACGTGTTAAAACCGGTAAAGAAACTGAAGTTGTCCTGGACAAAACAGGACGTCCCGATTATAAAGAACTTCTGGAAATAGAACTTAAGGAAATCAGGGAATCTGAAATGTGGCAGGCAGGCGCCACCGTACGCAGCCTCCGTCCCAACGAAGGGTAGAAAGAACTTCAAAATATTAAAAAGGCCCTGGTTGAATCACATTCAGGGCCTTTCTTATTCAAGGGAGAGAATTACTGCTATCTGTTTATTATCTGCATTGAAAGAATCACCTGAATACTCTCTTCCAGCGTGCGGTTGAAATCTTCAGTCACATCCCACATCATTACGTGTCCGGTACCTGCGAGGTACCTGGCTTCAAACGAAGGAACATATTTTGTGAATATGCCAATTTCTGCCATTGAATGCATGGGATTTATTGTAAGAAGAGGAACTTCCACCGCTTCCAGGGCAGGGATGCAGTCCTCATTCTGCCATCTGAAGTTTTCATGCAGGATATCTCTCCATCCGGTTTGATCCCGGTCAAGCATTTTCTTTACTTTCTCCGTTGATTCCTCTGGATTATTGACAACAAATCCGAGTCCCACTGCTTTTTCTACAGTAGGATTTTCTATTAAATCCATCATTATACTATCCATCATGTGAACTACAGGTGGAGGATATTGTTGCTCGGGATTATTAAAGGCATCCACAAGTATCATCCCTCTGACCTTCTCGGGAATGATCTTATTGGCCTCAAGGATTGCCGGACCACCAAGGGAAAAACCAACAAGGATCACATTGTCAAGCTTAGCCGCCTTGACAACTGCGGCAATATCTTCACCGAAAGCTGACATGGACCATTCCGTTCGCTTATTGCCAGACTCTCCATGTCCGGCCAGGTCAACTGCGATTACCTTGTACTTTTCTGCCAGTACGGGTACCTGCAGATCCCAGATTGTTTTATTGTTGGTCCATCCATGTACTAAGAGAATGGCTGTTTCTCCCTGCCCGGTATTACTGAAACTGATTTCCACCCCATCGGCTGAGGTGGCCACAGTAACAGGTTCATTGGTACATTGCAGACTGGTTATTAAAAAAAATGCAAGAAGGCTGAGAATGAAAATACATTTTTGTTTCATGATTACCTCCTGGTTTTTGGTTTGGGGTTTAAAATAAAATTTAAATATCCTATTAATAAATTTAGGCAATTGAAGTATATAAGTCAAGGTCAAACCTGGCAATCAGGTCAAATACCAGTCATATTTATAACTTTGGAAGGAATAAAGATCTATGGAAGAGAAACGTAAATTTTATCATAGCCTGGTTTTTCCGGCATTTTTCCTGTTATTGATCTGGACCATCAAGATCACGGAATTTGCCCTGGAATTGAATTTTGCCTACCTGGGACTTTCCCCTCTTAAGATGGAAGGATTGAAGGGAATCCTGCTTTCTCCCATGATTCATGCAGACTTCAAACATCTTTTCGATAATTCGATCCCACTTTTTTTCCTTAGCGTAGCCATCTTCTATTTTTACAGGCCGGTGGCCTACCGGGTATTCTTCCTTATCTGGCTGATAACGGGTTTGATTGTATGGCTCACAGCTCGTCCTGCATACCATATCGGGGCGAGCGGACTGGTATATGGTTTTGCATCCTTTGTATTTATCAGCGGGATAATCAGGAACAATATAAACCTGCTGGCCATCTCCCTGCTGGTGGTTTTTCTTTACGGCGGACTCATATGGGGAATTTTTCCTTACGATTTCAGGGTCTCCTGGGAATCCCATCTCGTCGGTGGCCTATCCGGTGTCGCCATGGCATTCTACTTCAGGTCTTATGGCCCACCCTCAACAAAAAAGATCTGGCCAGACGATGAAGAGGATGATGAGGATGAGATTGAGTATGGAGCTGCTGAGGACCCGAATGATCCAAAAGAAGAATCCCCATATTACACCAGTGATTAATAGCACACCCTGTCCTATTCTTTTCTAGTTTTTCAAGATTCTTATACATATAAAACCTCATTCTCTTCATTAAGGGCAGATGAGACAATTACTTTTTTAATAATTGTTTCCCTATAAGGAAATTTTATGTAATTTTAATCCGCCTCTAAATGATATTGTTTGAAGTACAATTTCTGGAATCTGCTAAAAGATTTTTAGATTCCCTGGATAATAAAACGAGAGAGAAGGTTCTAATCAATATAATAAAATCAAGGAAGTCAGTTAATCCTTCCATATTTAAGAAAGTATCTGGTGAGATTTGGGAATTTCGAACACGATATAATGGAAAGCAATATAGATTACTTGCATTTTGGGATAAAGATAAGATTAGATCAGTTTTGGTATTTGCAACGCATGGCTTTGTGAAGAAAACAAGTAAAATCCCTAGGCGGGAGATAAAAAGGGCCCAAAAACTCCGATCTGAATATTTTAAATTAAATAATTCGAACAATGGCTAAAAATCAGATGAAATCATACACCCTTGATGAACTTACAGACAAATATATTGGGAAGAAAGGGACTGTCAGGAGAGACCAATTTGAAGTTGATCTTAAACTTGAAATAATCGGTGATATAATCAAAATAGCGCGAAAAAAACAACAGTTAACACAAGAACAGTTAGGACAATTAATTGGGGTTCAAAAATCACAGATATCAAAGATAGAGAACAACACAAAAGATGTAAGATTCTCAACCATACTAAGGGTATTCGATGCTCTGAAGACCAATGTAAAGATGACCATTGAATTCAATCCAACCTCATTCATGGAAATCGCCTGAGCGAGTTTAATCCCCTATCCTGTTAATAACCCACCTGCCAAAACAATCCTATTTCCTGTATATTGGAAGTTTTCAAGATTATTGAACTATGTTGCTAAAAATTCATCCGGAAAATCCCAGCCAGCGTCAGATACTTAAAGTCTGCGAGGTACTCCAGAAGGGTGGTGTAGTGGTCTATCCAACAGACACTGTCTACGCAATCGGATGTGATATCTTCAACTCCAGGGCGGTGGATCGGATTGCAAAATTTAAGGGAATCCCTATAAAAAAGGCAAACTTTTCATTTATTTTCTCAGACCTCAGTCAACTTTCTGACTATACAAAGCTGATCAGTAACCCGGTATTCAAAATGATGAAGGCCTACCTTCCCGGACCCTATACATTTATATTACCGGCCCGCAACAATATTCCACGTATTTTTCATTCCAAAAAGAAAACGATTGGAATCCGTATCCCGGATAATAATATCCCTCTTGACATCGTCCGTGAATTTGGCCACCCCATTATGACAACCTCCATCCATGATGACGATGAATTGATTGAGTATACGACAGACCCTGAACTGATCTGGGAAAAATACAAAAATCAGGTGGATGCTGTGGTGGACGGAGGATACGGCCGAAATGAACCCTCAACGGTAATTGATTGCACTGATACTGAACCAGTTGTTATCAGGCTGGGGATTGGTGCGGTGGATTAATTTCATGTCTATTTCTTCCAGAATCCTGGCGAGAAAAGTATCAGAACTGTAAATAATTCGAGTCTCCCGATAAGCATAAGGAAGGAAAGGAACCATTTCCCGAATATGGGTATATGTGCATAGTTTTCAACCGGTCCCACTAATCCTATTCCCGGTCCGATATTACCCAGGGTCGCTGCCACAGAGCCAAAAGAAGTTCCCAGATCATATCCCATGGAAGCCATAACAATAACACCAATAATCATGGTCAAAATGTAAAAGGAAACAAAGGCGAAAACATTATTCAGAATATCGGGAGAAACTGCATTCTTATTAAACCGAACCGGTATGACTGCATTAGGATGGATGAGTCGTTTCAGTTCCATGCTTGAATTTTTCAGTAACAGAACGATCCGCAGTATTTTAATTCCACCCCCGGTCGACCCGGCAGATCCACCAAAAAACATCAGCATGAACAGTATGATGCCCACCAAGGGTATCCATGAAAGATAATCAAAGGTCACAAAGCCAGTTGTCGTTATAATGGAAACAACCTGGAATAGGGAATGCCTGAAAGATTCCTCCCCGGTCTGAATTTCTGTCGCAGAAAGTATCAGGGTAAGCAATATGGTAAAACCAAGAACAAAACTTGCATAATACCTGAATTCCTCATTTTTCCATACTTTCTTAAAGTTCAGGTGAAGTGCGAAGTAGGAAAGGGTGAAATTGGTACCTGCCAGGAACATAAAAATTACCACAACGTAATGAATAAACGGAGAATCCCAGTAAGCAAGGCTCGCAGTTTTAGTTGAATACCCCCCGGTTGCCATGGTGGTGAAGGAATGACAGACCGAATCGAAAAGATCCATACCTCCGGCCCAGAGCAGCAAGGTTTCAGCAAATGTAAAAATGATATAGATTGCCCAGAGCCGTTTAGCTGTTTCCTTGATCCTGGGATGTAGTTTATCAGGGGCCGGACCAGGGACCTCTGCTACGAAAAGTTGCATCCCTCCTACACCAATCAGGGGCAGGATGGCAAGGGACATGACAATTATACCCATTCCCCCCAGCCACTGAGTCAGACTTCTCCAGAATAAAAGACCGTGAGGCAGTATTTCAATTTCATTGAGAATACTGGCTCCGGTAGTTGTAAACCCGGAAATGGTCTCGAAAAATGCATCGGTAAAAGAGGATATTTCCCCCGAAAGGATGTAAGGCAGGGAACCGAAGATCGAAAATAGAATCCAGCCTATGGATACGATGAGGAATCCATCCCTTGCGCTTAATACTTTTGATGCTTTTCTTGTAAACAGCCAGATCATGCCACCGGAAAAGATCGAAATCAATCCGCTGGCTCCAAGGGGCACCAGCTCGTGATCACGGAATAACATGGACACCGGAATGCAGAGCCACATGAAAAGGCCCTCAATTAATAACATTAAGCCCAGGATCTGAAAAACTAGCCTGTGGTTAAACATGCTGGGTTAATTAAAGAATTTACTGACTTTTTTAATAGCCGAAGGAAGTGCGAAAACGACCACCTTATCCTGGGGTTTCAGCTCCGTTTCACCCTGGGCGATGAAGCTGTTCTTTCCGCGAATAATACCTCCAACAATAGCCTCCTTGGGGAAATTAATATCCATTAAAGTCCCATCTGTAACCTTAGAACCTGGCTTAACAATGAATTCCATGACTTCGGCATCCGTGCCGGTCAGGCATCGAATGGAGGAAACATCATAGGAATTTGTAAATCGGAATATACGGCCCGCAGTAATCAGTTTTTTATTGATTATCGAGTCAATACCCATATTCTCGGCCAGCTTGATATAGTCCATATTCTCCACCTCGGCAATAGTCTTTTTAACCCCCATTTGCTTGGCCAGTGAGCAGCTCAGTATATTGGTTTCGGAGTTCCCGGTTACTGCAATAAAAGCATCCATTTTCTGAATGCCCTCCTGGGTAAGCAGGTCCATATTACTTCCGTCACCATTAATAACCAGGGTATTTTCGAGGAAATTAGACAGCTGGTATGCCTTCTCCCTGTTGATCTCAATCAACTTTACATTATGATGCTTGCCCAGCAATTTTGCAGCACGCCGCCCTATCCTGCTCCCACCCAGGATCATGATATTATGAATATCGTACTGTTCCTTACCGGAGAACTTAAGCAATTCTCCAAGTCCGGCCTGACTGGTTATCACATACACATGATCATTCAGCTCGAAGCGGTCACTTCCGTTGGGAATAATGGTGGCAGTATCCCTGGTAATAGCAACTGCCCTGAAATCAATATCCCCTTTAGGAGTTGCCTCAAGCAGGGTTTTACCGATGATAGGGGCATTCTCTTCCAGTTTGATTACGTACATGGTAAGCTTCCCCCTTGAAAAATCAACCAGATCCGTCATTCCTGTCTGGTGGAGCAGTCCAACAACTTCATTGGCAGCAATCATCTCGGGATATATCATATAATCAATCCCAAGGCTGTTTATGATTTCCTTATTATTAAACTTCAGGTATTCCTGGTTATCAATCCTTGCAATGCATCGTTTGGCCCCCAGTTTTTTACCATAAATCGCCGAGGTAATGTTGATCTCCTCAGATTCTGTTACGGCAATAAATAAATCTGTTTTTTGGATATTTGCATCCTTCAGTACACTGAAAGATGTAGCTGACCCATGCATCGTCATAAGGTCATGCATGGATGCGATCTGCCGAAGCTTTTCCTCATCCACGTCAATGAGCACGATATCATGGCTCTCATTGCTCAACATCTTGGCCAGATGGGCTCCCACCTCGCCAGCACCGGCTATCACAATCCTCATTCTACGGACTAATGTAAATGAATCAGCAAAGTAATATATTATATAACATATTATCCAAGGTTTTTCTGTTTTTTCTGCTCCTTAGTACTCAATTTTGAAACATCCCTGCCCGCGGGTTGAATGAAACGGGACTCCCGCCTCTCCAGACTCCGTTTCAAACTGTTTAGAAATCCATGGATAATTACTGCCATCTGCTACTATTAAGGATGGCTGGAAACACTTGTTTATCAGAGAAATGTTTAGTTTTGGATTATTGCAGAGCACCAGAATATCTGTCATTAATACGGGAAATCCACCGGAGTATTCCCTATCCCATTCCCGGAGGATCAAAATGCGCTTTTCCATGAACACGAAAAAATCTGCCTCCATCCCGGGGGAATGAATTACCCTGTGCCATAGATAGGGCAACTCAGATTGTTGGCATATTACCCGGGGTTTCAATCTCCTGTTTTTGAAAAACGCTGCAATCTCATAGGGCAAAGGGAGCTCAGCTTCATGGATTAGTGAATCCTTATGGTAAGGTTGGAATAAGGCTGCCTGCCTGCCATTTACGAATCCGATAGCTGTTTCCCGAGAGAGGGCAAACACATAAATCCCGGTATGCTGACGGATCTGCAACTCCCTGATACCGGAACCTGCCATAAACAGAACAAAGAATATAAGGACTCCAAACATGAGCCTGGAACTTCGGTACTTCAGATAAAAAAGCAATAATATCCCGGTAATATATATTAGGATAACCTGTTGGACAGAAAGTGTGAGTCCATCAAAAAAAGCTCCTGGCAATCCTGCAGCTACACGGGTGAATCCTTCCAGTAATCTGCTAAGCTGGGAAAGTATCCAGGCAGGTATAGATGCGGAAACCCCCACTCCTGCACAAATAAAAAATATCAGTCCAATGTCAAGAATAAGAGTCGCAACTGGAATGACAAGCAGGTTGGCCAGCAGGGCTGCCGGAGCAAACTGGTTAAAATATGCAATGCTCAGAGGCATGGTTGACAACTGTGCAGCCAGGGATACAGCCATCATCTGGGAAACTCTGCGTCCTGCCCATCCACCAAACGGGAATAATTTCAGGAATCTCCTGTACATTAACAGGATGCCATAAACTGCAGCAAAGGATAACTGAAAGCCTGCTTCAAATACCACAGGAGGACGGGAGAGGATCATGATAAACGCTGCCAGGGAAAGCACATGAATGGAACTTATCTTCCTCCTGCTCATCATGCCCACCCCGTAAATGCAACACATACAAACCGCCCTTACCACGGAGGATGAAAGTCCGGTTACCAGGGCATACATCCATAATAACATAAATAACAGGATGTTACATGTGTACCATAAGAAAGGAAAGTATTTCAGTTTTCTCAGCAACAGGGCGGGAAGAAAATACAGAATCCCTACGTGCAGACCACTTACTGCAAGGATGTGCATGGTCCCGGAACGTGCAAAATGCTGTTGCTGCATGGTATTGAGATCTCCCCGGTAACCTAGCAGCAAAGCCTTTAGTACCCCTGATTGTCCAAATCCGGAAATCTCTTTTTCCAACATGTTAATCAGTTTTCTCCGGAAACGAAGGGAACGGATCTTCAGACTGCTCCCCTCTACAGGATCAGAAATCCAACACTTTTGGACAGGGAAAGCCTGGTAGAGAATCCCTTTCCCACTCTGATAACTGCCATAATCAAACTGATCAGGGTTTCGGGGTGGCGAGAAAGAGGAAAGCCTTGCCTTTGCAAGCAGGCTCATACCAGGAGCAGGGGTCGATCCCGAATCATTTACAAAATACACAGTAGCCTTTCCAGGTATAGAATTCCATTTACTGTCTGCCAACTGCTGGATGTTGTCGATGGTAGCCCTATCTCCCTTCCCAAGGGATTCAACTTCACTACATATTCTCCCCCTGATCCATGATTCTTCCAGCTCCATAGTAAGAGGTTCCTTTCCCAGTATTATTCCAAGAAATAAAAATATCAGAAGAATTGAGGATAATGACAGCTTTCTATTCCACAGGGAGAATAATATGGCCGCAAGGCTGCATGTTAGGAAGATCCATTCGGTACCTCCAGGGAACCCAATATGCCTGCCAAGGATGATTCCCCCGATAAGGGGAAAAAGTATCCTTAGAAATGGGGCTTTCCGGAAATCATCTGAAAACATTCAGGGTAGATATAAGCCGAGTTTTCCCTTAATGTAAAAAAGCGATAAATATCAGTTAGTGGTTTATTAAAAATGCCTATTTTTAGGAAACTGAAAAAATCAACACTACAATGACTAAACTGAGTACAAGTTATATGGGTATTGAGCTCAAAAACCCCATTATCGTAGGCGCAAATAATATGGTGACAAATACGGCGAACCTCAAGGCAATGGAGGAAGCAGGAGCTGCTGCCGTGGTTTACAGGTCACTTTTTGAGGAGCAGATCCAGTTGGAAGCCGCCCAGATGGATGATGAGCTTGATGAGTATGCAGAGAGGCATGCCGAAATGACAAGCATTTTCCCTACAATGGAGCATGCAGGTCCCAAGGAACATCTGGTGAACGTAAAAAAGGCCAGGGAAACACTTTCTATTCCCCTTATTGCCAGCTTGAATGCAGTATACCAGGAAACATGGGTTGAATACGCTCAACTTCTTCAGGAAACCGGAGTGGACGGACTCGAACTGAATTTTTACTATGTCCCGCGCGATGCTGAAGTTGCCGGAGCAGACGTGATCAGCAAACAAATTGAAATCCTAAAAAAGGTTAAAAGCGCTGTCTCTATTCCTGTAAGTGTAAAATTAAGTCCGTTTTACGCCAATCCACTGAATGTGATCAGTCGTATGGACAAGACAGGAGTTGACGCCTTTGTATTATTCAACCGGATCTTTCAGCCTGAGATAGATATTGAGAAAGAAGAGCATATTGTTGATTTTCCACTTAGTACAGAGTATGAAAACAAGCTGCCGCTTCGTTTCACCGGATTGCTGCATGGGAATATTAATGCAAGTATAGCCAGCGCAAGGGGTATTCAGACCGGCCACGATGTGGTTAAAATGATTCTTGCCGGGGCAGATGCAGTTCAGGCTGTAGGAACCTTCTATAAGAATAAAATATCATACATAAGCAAAATGTTGAGTGATATCGAAAACTGGATGGGACATAAAGGATATAAGACCCTCGGTGATTTTAAGGGTAAGCTCTCTGATCAGCAGTTGAATGATCCCTTTGTATACAAGCGGGCCCAGTATGTTGACCTCCTGATGAAGTCAGACGAGTTATTCAAGAAGAAAATGGTATAGGTCAGAATCGACATCAGCCGGTTTCGCTGATCTGCTGAAGCCTCTCGTAATCAACAACCTGTATATGCTTCCCTTTCATCTGAATTAGTCCCTCATTGGTGAATTTTTTGAGGGTCCGGATAACGGTTTCCGAACTCATTCCGGTTAATTCAGCCAGGTCCTGACGGGAAAGGGGTAATACAAAATCAGACCTTTTAAAGATCCTGTCCGCAAGGCAAAGAAGGATATCTGCCAACCTGCCGTAGGACTGTTTGTGGGTTATGCAGAAAAATCTACCGTAGATCTGCACAGAGTTGGTACTTAATATATCTATAATTTCCTTTGCGAAATCTGAATTCTTCTTCAATAACTGCCTGAATACGTCCACATCAATCTGTATAATTTCAGTCTCAATATAGGCCATGGAAGAGTACTGATGAGTATTAAACTCCTCTGTAACTGAAGCAAGTCCAATGAGATTATTGTCAGGGATGATTTTAAGGACAAGGGAATTTTTTCCGTCATCCAGGTATACCTTTGCAAGACCCTTTTTGACATATAAAACTGAAGAAACCATAACACCCTGCTTACAGATCATCTCTCCCTTTTTGTAAGTGATATTGGAAGAGTGGTCTTCAAGATAAGTCAGTTCTTCCTCAGTAAGCATTTCGAAACACCTGCATTCCCGCTGGTTTATCGTGCAACTCGTATATTTCGTTCTGTTATCCATCTTGCCCTGTTAAATTGAAACCGCAAGATACAAAAAAGTCATATAATTTACTGATTCAGATCAGTTTTAAAGCTGGCTAAAAGCAGTCAACTTGTTAGGCAATGACACCCTTCTTTTCTTTGGAATATCTTTCTAATAAACCATCTTGTGGGCGTTATCTCAGATGTCTTACCGAGTTAACCGGCCAAGCTAAAACATCACCTAAATCATTTATTTCTAATATGTTCGATATGAGAAAGAGAGTACTGAATAAAACCATAGTGATGATACTTCTGCCATTGATGTCACTGATAGTATTGTTCTGTACCCAGACTACCTGGGAAGATCCCGATAAAAATAAACATCTTGCTTCATGCGAGGGTTGTCATACCGATTATGAACATCTTCAACTGGTTCATTCACCGGATACAGCAGCACCAGCTGGTGGATGTGGTGGTGATGCCCCCGTATACGAACCCTATGACCGGGTTTATATGGGTGGTGATGGTTTCCAGGATTACAAATCTTCTGGCCATTACTCTGTTGGATGTACAGGATGCCATAATGGAACGGATAACATTGCCGACAAGGACATGGCACATTCAGGAGATTTCATCAGGCATCCTTCTATGGTTTCAGATCAGACATGCGCAGGATGCCATAAGGATATTTCAGATCATTATGCCACCAGTATTCATACGGGAGTTGGACAAAAAAGAAAGGTTACCATACGGAGCGGTCTTGAGGGTGCAATGGACTTCGACAAATTGCCAGCCCATCAGATCGAAGGATATACCGCCAATTGTGCAATCTGTCACGGAACCTGCGGAAATTGTCATGTGGTAAGGCCTTCTGCAGGTGGCGGGGGACTCGCAAACGGACATGCATTTACGAAAACACCGGACATGCTCAGTGTATGTGTCACCTGCCACACAAGTCGTGGAGGCCATGCTTACCTTGGCGTTGCACCTGGAACCAAACCCGATGTGCACCTGACAAAACACGGGTTCACCTGCCTTAACTGCCACAGTGGAGAAGAAATTCATGGAGACGGTTCCTCTCCCCAACAGAGATACGCATATGAGCAACTGCCCTCCTGTGAGGATTGCCATACCGATATAAAGACTGCAAACAACTACCACTCCATGCATTACGATGACTTTAACTGCCAGGTATGCCATTCCCAGGATTATAATAATTGCGGCAGTTGCCATATCCATGGTGAAGGGGCAAGGATTCCTTCTTATATGGATTTCAAGATTGCCAAAAATCCAATTCCTGATGTGAAGCAGGGATATGATTTCGCATTGGTACGCCGCACGCTGGGAGCACCGGATAATTGGAAAGAATACGGTGTTGAGGAGTATGCAAATTTCGCCGCCTTCCCAACCTATAACTACACAACACCTCATAATATATTGAGATGGACCTCCAGAACCGAAGTGGAAAGCGGAAAATCCTGCGGTTCCGGCTGTCATATCAGAATGGAAAATGATACTATAGTAAATAAAGAACTGTATCTGTTTAAGGAAGACCTGCTTGACTGGGAATTGGAAGCCACATCTAAAATTACTGTAGATGGCGAACTCCCGGCAGGATGGCCGATTAATTAGATCATTATATATTATTAATAATAACAATTGTTAAATCAATTAAAATCACCAAAAATGAAAAAGTTAAAATTATTTTTAGTTCCTGCTTTATTGGGACTTCTATTATTTTCAGGATGTTCAGAGGATGAGGTGGTAGTCAACGAAGCACAGGTGCTGGTTGAATACCTTGAATCAGCTGATTCCCCCTTTGGGAAGGATTATCTGAATACCAGTATTCCAACAATTGTGAAGTCTACAGATGTTCATAATGCATTGGTGAGCCCTTCCACAGACGATGATTATAATGTAATTGATATCAGATCAGCTGAAGATTTTGGTAAAGGACATATTGAGGGTGCTGTAAATATTAGCTCCAAAGAGATCCTTTCATATCTCAAGACTGAGAAAATTGCAATGGATGCAAAAATTGCAGTTGTATGTTATTCCGGACAAACTGCAGGATGGGCAACATCAATCATCAACCTGGTTGGATACATCAATGCATCTTCAATGAAGTGGGGAATGTGCTCATGGGCCTCAACAACGACGGGTTCCTGGGATGGTAACACCAGCAATACTTACGCAATGCAAATCGTCACCGAGGCAAGTCCTAAGAATGAAGCCGGAAGCCTTCCTGTTCTTTCAACCGGTGAAACTGATGGTGAGGCAATTCTGATGGCTCGCGCTAATGCAGTGCTTGCTGAAGGATTTGAGGCTGCTAAAATTACAAACTCAGCTGTATGGGATGCAAAAGACAGTTACCATATTGTTAATTACTGGTCAGAAGCACATTACAGTGATCCCGGGCATATCCCAACAGCTCAGCAGTATACTCCCAAGAATGATATTGCATTGGACGTTGACCTTAAAACTCTAGCTGCTGATAAGAAGCTTGCGGTTTATTGCTACACCGGACAGACCAGTGCTTTCACAACTGCTTACCTGAGGATCCTCGGATATGATGCAAAATCAATTCTCTTCGGAACCAACGGAATGTTCTACGACAAGTGTGTCGATGCGGGAATGACCGTCTGGAATGAAGCTCAAAAGCATGAGTATGAACTGGTAGTAACAGACTAAGAATTATTTCTCAATAGAAGATTCGCAACAGCCGGTCAGGGTTCGCCCTGGCCGGCTTTCTTTTACCATTTCATCAGGAAATTTTATTTTTTGGGAAAGCGAATCTTATAGCTTGCATCGGTTTTTCCCTTGGAAATGGCTTTGAGTTTGGCATTTAATAACCTTTTCCTTAAGGGAGATATGCGGTCTGTAAAAAGGATCCCGTTCACATGGTCCATCTCATGCTGTATCACCCTGGCCTTGATACCTGTAAAAAGCTCTTCCTGTGGTTCGAAGTTTTCATCCTGGTAGCTGAGCAAGAGCTCGGGTTTGCGTTTAATATCTTCCCTGATACCGGGAATACTGAGACAGCCTTCATTAAATTCCCATTCATCACCGGATTCTTCCACAATATGTGCATTGATCATGATCTTTTTAAACCCACTGAGTTCCCTTCTTTCTTCGTCATCATCATCGGCATCCATTCTGGTTCCATCGATGACGAAAAGCCGTATGGGTAATCCTATCTGGGGAGCAGCCAAACCCAGTCCCTCAGCCTCAAACATACTTTCATACATATCATTTATCAATTGTTCGAGATCCGGATAGTCCTCATCAATATCTTGTGCAACTTTCCTGAGAACAGGCATTCCATATACATAAATAGGGTAAATCATTTCCTCTAAACTATTTTATTGGGTTCTGTTCCTTATTTTTTTCTGAATCCATATATGACTGAAGTATCAGGGATGCGGATATCTTGTCGATAAGGGACTTGTTCCTGCGGGCCATTTTCGGAACACCGGCTTCGATAAGGGTACGTTCGGCCATCCTTGATGTAAAACGCTCATCAAATAGCACAATAGGTATACTCGGAAATTCCTTTTTAAACCACTTAACAAATGGATCAATATACTGAACCGCTTCCGATGGTTCTCCCCTGAGGGTCTTTGGATATCCAATTATCAATCCATCAATCTCCTCTCCTGCAAAATAGGACCTCAGGTACTCCCGAATCTCATGAGTGGGCACTGTTTCTTTTCCACTTGCAATAATCTTAAGAGGATCCGTTACCGCAACACCCGTTCTTTTCCT